>JBKJXL010000194.1:0-7971 GCA_046716225.1 Candidatus Limnocylindrales bacterium
AAATGGTCCACGATCAAGCGCGCGAAGGGCATCACCGACGCGAAGCGCGGCGCCCTGTTCACCAAGGTCGCGCGAGAGATCTCCGTGGCCGCGCGCCAGGGCGGTGGCGACCCGGACGCGAATTACCGCCTGCGCCTCGCCATCGAGAAGGCCCGCTCCGTCAACATGCCGGCGGACAACATCAAGCGGACCATCGACAAGGCGACCGGCAGCGGCGACGCGGAGCAGTTCGAGGAGATCGTGTACGAGGGCTACGGCCCCGGCGGCATCGCGGTCCTCGTCGAGACCCAGACGGACAACAAGAACCGGACGGCCGCGGACGTGCGCTCGATGTTCGTGAAGAGCGGCGGTCAGTTGGCCGGTTCCGGCGCGGTCGCCTGGCAATTCGAGCCGCGCGGCCTCATCTCCGTTCCGCGAACAGGCGTCGATGCCGATGAGGTGGCCCTCGCCGCGATCGATGCCGGCGCCGAGGATGTCGACACGGACGACGATAAGACGATCGAGATCTACACGACGCCGGGGACTCTCCAGGCGGTCCGGCAGGCACTCGAATCGTCCGGCATCAAGGTGGACTCCGCCGAGTCCGCGATGATCGCCAAGCAGACTGTCGAACTGGATTCGAACAAGGCGCGTCAGGCGCTCCGGCTGGTCGAGCTGCTGGAGGACCTCGACGACGTCCAGCGGGTCACCGCCAACTTCGACATCCCCGAGGACGTCTACGCCGAGGTCGCCGGGTGATCATCCTGGGTATCGACCCGGGGACGGCCGCGCTGGGCTACGGGATCGTCGAACGGACCGGCGGACGTCTTCGCGAGGTGGACCACGGGTGCCTCGTGACGAGCCCGGACCTGCCGCTACCGGAGCGCCTGCTGGCGATCCACACGTTCGTCGATGAACTGCTCGCGCTCCACAAGCCCGGTCTCATGGGCGTCGAGCGGCTGTTCTTTTCCAGGAACGTCCAGACGGCGTTCGGCGTGGGCCAGGCGCGCGGGGTCGTCCTGCTCGCGGCGGCCCAATACGGGGTTCCCGTTCGCGAGGCGACGCCCAGCGAGGTCAAGAGCGCCATCGCCGGCTACGGCGCCGCCGCCAAGGACCAGGTCGCCCGGATGGTCCAGTTGGTCCTGGGCATGTCAGAGCTGCCGCGACCGGACGATGCGGCGGACGCGCTGGCGATCGCGGTTTGGGCTGCCAACACGGAACGTCTCGGGCAGGTCCACACGGCGGCGGTCATGGACCGCGCGGCCATCGCCCCGATCGACCGGACGGAGAACAGCTACGACCGCGCGGTCCGCGAGGCGCTTGTTCGGGAACGCCCCGCCAAGCGCTCCGCGTCCTGACCGGATGACCGCGACGTGATCGCCTCGGTCGAGGGCACGGTCGGCGCGATCGCGTTCGACTCGCTCGTCATCGAGGTCGGCGGGATCGGGTATCGCGTGTTCGCGGCGCCGGCGATCATCGCCTCGGCCCAGACAGGCTCCCGGCTGAAGCTCCACACGTACCACCTCGTTCGCGAGGACCAGCAGGCGCTGTACGGCTTCCGCTCGCCCGACGAACTCGGGTTCTTCCTGTTGCTGATCACGGTCAACGGGGTCGGACCGAAGGTTGCGCTGGCGATCGTCGGAAGCCGTCCGACCGCCGATCTGCAGTTGGCGATCATGTCCCAGGACCAGGCGGTGCTGGTATCGATCCCGGGCGTCGGCAAGAAGCTCGCCGAACGGATCATCTTCGAACTCAAGGAGAAGGTCACGGCCGCCGGCGTGTCGGTGGCTGGGCCCAGCGTCCTCGGCGCCACCGCAGGAGAAGGCGAGATCGTGGCCGCGCTCCAGGCCCTCGGCTACTCATTGGGTGAGGCGCGCGAGGCGTCGCGTGCGGCGCTGGCTGAAGTCGGTGTGGGGACCTCGCTGGAGGATCGCGTCAAGGCCGCCCTACGTAGCCTCGTCCGCGACTGAACCGGCAGATCCCTTACGGTCGCAGGCCTGCCAGGGCGTCGGCATGACGGCCTCGGGGGTCGATGGAGCCTCGGCCCTCACGAGCGGCCAGATCGGCCAGCGTCTCGCGGTCGAGGATCTCGAGCATGGCGTCACGCACGTCGATCATCGCGTCGCGGAGCGAGCAGGTGGCCTCGTCCGGGCAGGAGCACGGCTCGTAGTAGCGCAGGGACACGCAGCCAAGCGGCGCCAGCGCCCCGTCCAGGAGACGGATGACCCGCCCCAGCGAGACCGTCTCCGGATCCGCCGCGATGGCGTATCCGCCATGCGCACCGAGCGTCGTCCGGACGATACCCGCGTGCTTGAGCGTGGACATGATCTGTTCGAGGAACTTCGCCGGGAGCCGGTTGCGTTCGGCGAGAGCGGCGAGCGGGATCGGACCCTCGCCCTCGTGCCGGATCAGGTCCACCAGGGCGCGTAGGCCGTACTCCGATCGGCGTGACAGTCGCATGCCGGCATCCTACCCCGAATGCCTAGCGCGGGAGTGGGATATGCGCCGGTCCGATGTGAACATCCGTGCGAAACAGTCGAGTCCGTGGTAGAGTTCGCGCGTGACGGACGATCTCTCCCGCATCCTATCGGCGGACCCGGAAGCCGAGGGCGACCTCATCATCGAGGGGACGCTGCGTCCCCGGACCCTGGACGAATACATCGGCCAGCGCGAGGTCAAGGCGAACCTGTCCGTGCTGCTGACCGCGGCCCGCGGCAGGGGAGAGGCCGCGGATCACGTGCTGCTGTATGGCCCGCCCGGTCTCGGCAAGACCACCCTCGCGACGATCATCGCCCGCGAACTCGGCGTGAACGTTCGCTACACGTCTGGACCAGCGGTGGAGCGTGCCGGGGACCTCGCCGCGATCCTCACCTCGCTCGACGAGCGCGACGTCCTGTTCATCGACGAGATCCACCGCCTCAACCGGGCAGTGGAGGAGATCCTCTATCCGGCGATGGAGGACTACGCGCTCGATGTGATGATCGGCAAGGGACCGTCGGCACGAAGCCTGCGCCTCAGCCTGAAGCCGTTCACGGTCGTCGGCGCAACGACACGCGCCGGGCGGATCAGCAGCCCGCTTCGCGACCGCTTCGGGGCGACCTACCGCCTGGACTTCTACTCCGATGACGAGTTGACCTCGATCGTCGACCGCTCGGCGGTCATCCTCGGTGTTCACATCGACGATGCCGCGGCCCGTGCGATCGCGCGGCGCGGTCGGGGCACCCCGCGGATCGTCAACCGGTTGCTCAAGCGTGTCCGCTATCACGCCGAGGTACACGGCGACGGCCGGGTGGATGAGGCGACCGCCACGGCGGCGATGCGGGCCATGGAGATCGACGACGAGGGCCTCGATTCCACGGATCGGAAGCTCCTGGCGGCGATCATCCAGAAGTTCGGTTCCGGGCCGGTCGGGGTAGCGGCCCTCGCGGCGGTCCTGTCCGAGGAGATCGAGACGATCGAGGACGTCTACGAGCCCTTCTTGCTGCGCCTCGGCTTCATCGATCGGACGCCGCAGGGCCGCATCGCCACGGAGCTGGCGCGGACGCACATGGCCGGCCTCGGCTACGAGATCCCGCCACCTCGGCGTCCAGACCCGACGCTCGTGGGCCTCTGGGACGAGCCGCTTCCGGAGACCGAGTGACGGGGTCCTATGTCAGCGCGGCTGCGCGGTACGAAGTCACGACTCCGCCTCCCCCCGATGGTTCGACGCGGGCCCGGACCGGCACGCTGACCCTGACGCACGGCGTCGTCGAGACGCCGCAGTTCATGCCGGTCGGCACGAACGCGACGGTCAAGGCGTTGTCGCCGGACGACATCCGGGCCGTCGGCGCGTCGATCATCCTCGCGAACACATACCACCTCTACCTGCGTCCGGGGCATGACCGCATCGCGCGGCTGGGCGGGCTCCATCCCTTCATGGACTGGGACGGGCCGATCCTCACCGATTCGGGTGGCTTCCAGGTGGTTTCGCTCGGGGACCTGCGCGTCGTGGATGAGCACGGCGTCACGTTCCGTAGCCACATCGATGGCTCCACCCACACCTTCACGCCCGAGCTGGCGGTGGCCGTGCAGGAGGCGCTGGGATCGGACATCGCCGTCGCCTTCGATCAGCCGGTCTTCCCGTCGTCGCCCCGGGCTGTCGTGGCGGACGCCACGGACCGGACCCATCGCTGGGCGGAGCGCTCGGTCGCCGCGCATACCCGCGCGGACCAGGCCATGTTCGGCATCGTCCAGGGCGGGCTTGAACCGGACCTGCGGGCGGCGTCGACCCGGTTCATCGCGGACCTGCCCGTCGACGGCATCTGCATCGGCGGCCTCGCCGGTGATGAGACGCCTGCCCAGCGTGACGCGGCACTGGAAGTCGTCGTGCCGCTGCTCGGTGACGACCCACGCCCGCGCTATCTCATGGGGCTGGGCTCACCCGTCGATATCCTCGAGGCCGTCGATCGCGGCATCGACCTCTTCGATTCGGTCCTGCCGGCGCGGGTCGCCCGGAATGGCCAGCTCTGGATCCCGGGCGGTCGGATCAACATCCGAAATCAGGTCTTTCTCGACGATCCCGGTCCCATCCAGGAAGACTGTCCATGCATCGCCTGCCAGCGGTTCTCCAGGGCGTACCTGGCCCACCTGTTCCGGGCTCGCGAGCTCCTGGGATACCGCCTCGCGACTTGTCACAACCTGACCTTCACCCTAGACTTCATGGCCAGGATCCGACGCGCGATCCGAGCCGGTTCCTTCCCTGCAGCCGTCCCCGAACTGCGCTCGCGCGCCGGGCGGTTGAGCCGCAGTGAAGGTACGGAGAAGTCCGCGTGAAGGGACTCCGAGTAGCTTCGACGACGACGCGGAGGCGCACCCATGGGCTCACGGGATCGACCGAGCAAAGAGAAGAAGAAGCCGAAGGCGAAGTCGGGCCAGCCCAAGCTATCGCCGCTGATGGACCCACCGACCAACGTCGAGGTGATCCGGAAGCCGCGCAAGGAGAAGCCGGTCGTCGTCGTGGACGAGGAACCGGGCGAGGACAGCTGACCGGACGGACGGACGCCATCGCGCGGCCGCTCCGCTGAGCGGCCCAACGGACGGATGAGGAGCGTGACGGACCGATGGCGATGACCGACGAGCGCAACGCCGAGCGAGCGACAGCCGAACGAGGCAAGGCGGTCGATGCCGCCCTGGCCACGATCGAAAAGCAGTTCGGTCGCGGCGCGATCATGAAGCTCGGCTCGGCGGAGCGCCAGGCCGTGGACTACATCTCCACGGGCTCGATCGCGCTGGACCTCGCCCTCGGCGTCGGCGGCATCCCGCGCGGGCGGATCACGGAGATCTTCGGCCCAGAGTCGTCGGGCAAGACCACGGTCTGTCAGCACGTCCTCGCAGAGGCGCAGGCCCGCGGCGGCGTCGTCGCCTTCATCGATGTCGAGCATGCCCTGGACCCGACCTACGCCAAGGCATGTGGCGTCAACGTGGACGAGCTGCTCGTGAGCCAGCCGGATACCGGCGAGCAGGCGCTCGAGATCACCGAGACGCTCATCCGCTCCGGCGGGATCGACTGCGTCGTGGTGGACTCTGTGGCCGCGCTCGTGCCGCGGGCCGAGATCGAAGGCGAGATGGGCGACAGCTTCATGGGCATCCAGGCCCGGCTCATGAGCCAGGCCCTGCGCAAGCTCACCGGGGCCGTGTCGCGCTCCAATACCGCGCTCGTGTTCACCAACCAGCTCCGCGAGAAGATCGGCGTCATGTTCGGCAACCCGGAGACGACACCGGGCGGTCGCGCCCTGAAGTTCTACGCCTCGGTCCGCCTCGACATCCGTCGAGTCGAGACGATCAAGACCGGCACCGAGTCGGTCGGCAATCGCGTTCGCGTCAAGGTGGTCAAGAACAAGGTCGCCGCACCGTTCCGGGTCGCCGAGTTCGACATCATGTACGGCGAGGGCATCTCCAAGGAAGGCGGCCTGCTGGACGTCGGCGTCGCGATGGACGTCGTGAGCAAGACCGGCGCGTGGTTCAACTTCGATGAGACGCGGCTGGGCCAGGGGCGCGAGGCCTCCAAGGAGTTCCTCAAGACCAATGTCCCAGTCGCCGAGGAGATCGATCGCCGCATCCGGGCGAAGATCAACGAGGTCCCCGTCCCGGTCGAAGGGATCACCGAAGCCGAATAGGCGCAGCCCATGGCCGATGAACGGCCGCGTGCCCCGGCGGGAGGCGGATCACGACACAGGGAGTCGTTTGCCGAACGCCGTGAGCGCCGGGCGGCGGTTGACGATCCGGCGGTCGTCCTTGAGGCTGCCGCGCGATTCCTGGAGGTCCGATCGCGATCCGTGGCGGAGGTCCGTCGGCGCTTGACGACGGCCGGCTACCAGGCCGACCTGATCGACGGCGCCATCTCGCGGATGACCGAACTCGGGATGCTGGACGACGCGTCGTTCGCCCTGGCCTGGGTGGAGTCGCGGGACCGATCGCGGCCCCGCGGCGAGCGAGCCATCCGTGTGGAACTCGCTCAGAAGGGGCTCGAGCGAACCGTCATCGACGACGTCCTTGCCCAACGGCGGGTCGGGCAGGCAGGGTCGGACGACCTCGACCCTTCGGTCGACCCGGACCTGGTCCCGGTCTCGGCGGATCGGGCCGCCGCGGAACGGCTGCTCGCGAAGGCCGCACGGTCGCTCGCCCGCGTCGCCGACCCCCGCCAGCGTCGGGCGCGGGCGTACTCGCTGCTGGCCCGCAACGGCTTCGACCCCGAGACATGCCGCGAGGTCGCCGCGACCATCACGGTTGCAGCTGCGGGCGACGAGGCCGACTCGTCGCTCGAGGCCGACTGACGGAGGTGTCGGCGACCACGCCTTCGGTAGCGGCTCGGTTGCCGTTCGGGTCGACTGGCCGTAGGCTACGCGTCAGACCAATCGACGCGCCGCTCCGAGCGGCGTGCCCAGACCCGGCACGGTAGTCATCGCAGCCCACGTTGATCGTGCGATGGCACCGCTACGACACATGAGACCTCCGGTCGCACGAATCGACCGGACGGGAGGAATGACGAAGATGGACACACCGCTCGTCGTGGCGGTGGCCCTCGTGGCCGCCGCTATCGGAGCCGTCCTTGGCGTACTCGCGCGCAGCCTCTGGGCCTCCCAGACGATGAAGACCGCGCAGGCCGACGCCCGCCGGATCGAGGCAGAGGCCCGGGCCCGGCAAAAGGAACTCATCCTCGAGGCGAAGGACGAGAAGCTCCGGATGCAGTCAGAAGCAGAGGATGAGGCGCGCGCCAAGCGCAACGAACTCTCGGGCCTTGAGCGTCGCCTGCTCCAGCGCGACGAACAGCTCGACCAGCGCGCCGAGATGGTCGAGCAGCGCGATCGGAAGCTCCTCGAGCGCGAGCGGGAGCTCGACAAGACCCGTGAGGACCTCGCACGCGCCCAGGGTGAGCAGGTTGCGGCCCTCGAGCGCGTCTCGGGGATGTCCGCCGAGGATGCCAAAGCCGTCCTCGTCCAGGCAGTCAAGGAGGAAGCCGAACACGACGCCGTGAAGATCGCCCGGGCGATCGAGCGCGCCGCTCGCGAAGAGGCCCAGGACCGGGCCCGCGACATCGTCCTGACCGCGATGCAGCGCGTGGCCGCGGACCACACCGCCGAGCACACCGTCTCGGTCGTGCACCTGCCGTCGGACGAGATGAAAGGCCGGATCATCGGCCGCGAAGGCCGCAACATCCGGGCTCTCGAGCAGGCGACCGGCGTCGACCTGATCATCGACGACACGCCCGAGACGGTGATCCTGTCCGGGTTCGACCCGGTCCGCCGCGAGATCGCCCGGATCGCGGTCACCAAGCTCATCGCCGACGGCCGCATCCATCCCGGCCGCATCGAGGAGGTCGTCACCAAGGCCAAGGCGGAGGTCGAGCTCGTCATGCGCCAGGCCGGCGAGCGGGCCGCCTACGAAGCGGGCGTCCCGGGACTCCCCGCCGAGATCATCGGACTCCTGGGCCGGCTCAAGTTCCGCACCAGCTAC
>JBKJXL010000195.1:0-4800 GCA_046716225.1 Candidatus Limnocylindrales bacterium
CTGGGGGGGGCCCGGGGCGACTCGTCGTCGCTGGGGTGCACGTGGTGCGGATGGATCCTGGCCTCTAAACGCGCGGGTGCCCGCTGGGGGGGGTGCCGACGCCAGGCGAGAACGAGGGCGTTCTGCAGAGCGTCCTCGGCAAGACCAGGGTCGCGCAGGATCCGATGAGCGACGGTGTAGAGCGAATCGCTGACCTGGTGCACCAGGACCGCGAACGCCTCACGATCGCCCTTGCGGGCCAGCTCGACGAGGTCTCGATCCAACGTGGATCTCCGGTGGTGCCCAGGCCCGGCGGGCCCGGATCACCCACTATGACGGGAGGGGGAGGCCGAAACGTTCAGATGCCGCCCGATCGACTCGCACCGAGTTCGCCAGGGGAGTCGACCGATCGACGGTCAGATCGACCACGCTGATCGATTTCCGGTCGACCACGCTCGGCGAGGTCGAGATTTGGTCGGACCGCGGAGCTGGCCAAGCTCCCTCGCCCGAGAATCGATCAACCAGGCCGATCAGGGCGTCTCGCCACCTCGGTGCAGGGCTGCTGGAGCCGGAACCCCGAACGACCGCCGCTGCTGTCGCAGCGTACCATCCACGGATCGTCGCGCGACCGGGTCGCCGGTCACCATCGGAGACTGCGTGGTTCGTCTGCTGCGAAAGCGCCTCGATGCCCCGGATGAGATCCGCTCATTCCCCCACGGCCGCGTCGAGATCTTCGAGATCGGCGACAACATCGTCGGGAAGACCGTGTACGAACCGGGCTGGAGGTGGTCGGCTGACGTCGGGCCCATCGCAGGCACGGATCTGTGCATGTACCACCACCTCGGGTACTGCCTGGGCGGCGTCCTCCACGTCGTGCTCGAGGACGGCACGTCGCTCGAGATCGGCCCGGAGGAGGCGTTCGAGATCCCGCCCGCCCACGACGCGTGGGTCATCGGCGACGAACCGTGGGTCACCGTGGACTTCGCCGGCATGCGCTCGTTCGCGCGGCCGATGGTGGGGAGCGGAGAACGCATCCTCTCGACCATCCTGTTCACGGACATCGTCGACTCGACCGCCATGGCTGTGACACTCGGCGACGCCGCGTGGCGGGAGCTCCTGTCACGGCACAACGAACGGGGCCGCTACGAGCTGGATCGGTTCCGTGGTCGCGAGATCGATACGACCGGCGACGGCTTCCTGGCCCTGTTCGACAGTTCCGAGCGGGCCGTCCGAGCGGCTGCCGGCATCTGCGCGGCGGCCGGGGACCTGGGCCTCCAGATCCGTGCGGGTATCCACACCGGGGAGGTGGAGCTGGTCCCGGGCAACGTCCGGGGTGTCGCCGTCCATATGGCCGCGCGAGTCATGGCGCTCGCCGGGGCCGGCGAGGTCCTCATCTCAGGCACGACGTACGACCTGCTCGCGGGATCCAGCCTGGTCTTCGAGAGTCGCGGATCGCACGAACTGAAAGGGATCACGGGGGCCCGCCAGATCTACGTGCTGGCGGCTTCGCCGGCGGGCTGAGGGCCGGCGTTCAGTCCCACCCCACGCTCTCGCTGCGGCGCTCGAGCAGGACGACGTCGCGCCAGCGGCCGGACCCATCCTTGCCCATCCCGCGCTGGACGCCGACCAGCCGGAACCCGACCGACTCGTGGAGGGCGAGGGACGCGCGGTTCTCCGCCATGACCCCGGCGAACAGCGTCCAGTACCCGGCCTTCTCGGACTCGACGATGAGCGCCCGCAGCAAGACCTGGCCGACGCCACGACCCCGGGCGGCCTCGGCGACGTAGACGCTCTCCCACGCGACACCGCTGTAGACCTTGCGCGCCGAGTAGTGACCGAGCGCTGTCCAGCCCAGCACTGGACCGCTCCCCTTCTCCCTGGCGACCAGCCGGCACTCCGAGGGGTGCGACCGATCGAAGTGGTCCCAGTCCGGCGCCTCGCGCTCCAACGTGGCGTCGCCGGTCGCGATCCCCTGCGTATAGATCCGACGCACCTCGGGCCAGTCGGCGGCCTCCATCGGTTCGATCCGGATGCGTGTCGCGTCGGCGGACCCCATCGCCGCATGATAGTGAGGAGCTGGAGCCCGGATGAACCCGTCACCACGGAGACGCTTGACGTCTGGCGGTTTGCGCAGTCAGGAAGCTCGATCTGGATCGACTTCACGAACAGCCCCGGCGGGCACACTGGCGCGCCGGGGCCACGTCCGAGGGCTATGGACCGACAGACGGTGACGGCTGCGGGTCAGGAAGCTCGATCTGGATGGAGTCCAGGGCGGCCTGGACAGCGGTTCGCTCCTCGTCGGTGGTGCCCGGCGATTCAAGGGCGAGGATCACGAGCCGCTGTCCGGCGACGTCGAGGATCCACAATCGTTGGCGTTCACCGGGTCCGATGGTCCTGTTCGAGTGATCCGGGATGGTCCAGAGCGCGAACCCGTCCGGCGACAACGTGCACCCGTCATAGCTGGCTGGGGCCGTCAGCGTGAGCTCCTTGCCGCGATAGCCATCCACCGTGATGTCGGTCGGGGCCGTCACGTCGAGTGTCGGCAGACTGGTTAACGCGTTGACGAGCGCGTCGACCGTCGGTGCCAGGACGGTCCCCGTGGGGTTCTGGTCGTACTGACAGGGGTCGGCATAGGCGTTGTCGAAGATCTGGAAGGTGACTTCGACCTGATCCATCCTGGGCCCGACCACGACGAATTCGGACCCTTCCCGCGCGACCACCCAACCAGCGGGCACGCTGATGGAAACAGGCACCGCGAACGGGTCGGCGGCAACGTATCTGCCGGCCTGCGGCACGACCATTCCTCCGAGAGGGATCTCGAGCAGTGCGGGTGTCGGGATAGGCGAGGGTGACGTGCTGGGCGGCGGTGTCGGGCCAGCCCCGCCGGGCGATGAGCTGCCGGGCTGAAGGACATAGAGAGCGCCGCCGACGGCGAGCACGCCGATCACTGCGGCGATACCGATGCGGAATGGAGTCGTCATCGAAGGGAACCTCCACGGCAGGCGCAGGGCATGCCGCTGTGGGGTGACGTGGATGTCATCGACGACGGCGTCCAGCACGCGATCGGACAGTCCCTCGGGACCGTCGGCCAGCCAGGCCATGGCGATCCGATCGAAGTCGCGGTCAGTTGTCATGCGAGACGCTCCGTCGATGGGGCCATCCGGGCATCGGCGTCGAGCGCCGCCCGGAGGGTCTGCGTGGCGTAATGCAGGCGGGACTTGACCGTCCCCAAGGGCACGCCGAGCTCGTCGGCGACCTCGGCAAGGGTCAATCCCACGTGGTGATGCAGGACGAAGATCGCGCGTTGCTCAGGCGACACGCGCCGGAACGCACGCTCAAGGAGATCTCGGTCGTGGACGGTCGCGATGTCGTCTGGCCCGGCCGGTCCGTCGACCGGCAGGACACGGACGTTGGCGGCCCAGGTGCGTCGTCGCCTCGCCTCCGCGTAACACGCGTGGACGAGGATGCGCCGCAGCCAGGCATCGAATCGGTCGTCATCGCGCAGTTGAGGCAGCTCGCGCCAGGCTGTGACGAGGGTCTGCTGGACGGCGTCCTCGGCTCGATCGACGTCGCGCAGGATCCTGTACGCGATCGCCATCAGCCGATCGCCGACCGCACGTGCGAGGTCGGCGAACGCCTCTTCATCGCCCCGTCGAGCCAGGTCCACGAGTGCTTGCTGCACTCCCGACCTCCCTACCGGCGTCCCATCTGGACGCTCTGCCACCGATGAGTCGGCGGCGGCCCGGATGGTTCGATCTTCGCCGGGTCCGCCGTCAGCCGGGGTGCGCCACGATCGGGTTACGGAGTTCGCCGAGGCGTTCGATGGTCAGTGTCACGACGTCGCCGGGCTCAAGGTACCGCCCGAGCGTCGCCTCCTTCGTCTCGAGCAGGCAGCCCGTCCCGACGGTCCCGCTGCCGACCAGGTCGGCGGGTCGGAGCCGCGCATCCGCGGACGCCCGCGCGAGCATCTCGCCGAAGCTGAACTGGGCGTCGGACCAGCGGCCGCGACCCACCTCCACGCCGTTGACGTCGACCGTCATCGTGAGGTCGTAGCCCGGACCCTGACGCCGGTCGGCCAGCTCATCGGGCGTGACGAGATACGGGCCGAACGCACTGGCGAAGTCCTTGCCCTTCGCCGGACCGAGGTGGAGTGCCATCTCCTCGCGCTGCAGGTCGCGCGCCGAGAAGTCGTCGAAGATCGTGTAGCCACCGATCGCCTCCTCGGCACGGTCGGCCGGGAGGTCCATCGCCTGGGTGTCGACGATCGCCGCGACCTCCAGTTCGAAGTCGAGCTCGACCGACCCCCGCGGAGCGTGGATCGGGTCTTCCGGCCCTCGGATCTCCGAGGCGTTCGAGAAATAGAAGACCGGTAGCGTGTACCAGCGCTCCGGGATGGTGCCGCCACGGCGGGCCCACATCGCGCTCACGTGACCTTCGAACGCGTAGAAGTCTCGCACGGACGGCGGCCGCAGGACGGGCGGCCCGAAGATCAGGTCTCCGGTCGCCAGGACCGCGTCGTCGTCCCCTTCGCGCGCCACGAACCGCTCGAGCAACTCGCGCAGCGACTCGATCCGGAGTCCTCGCCCCAGGTGCTCGTCGAGCGTCGTCAGTGGCGCGCGATGCAGGACGCTGTTGTGCGCAAGCTGGAGGTCGGCCTGGGTCACTCGACGGCGCGCCACCTCCAGGTCGAGCCAGCGGGCCGGACGGACTTCGCCGCCGAGCGCCGCGACGATCCGCCACGGCGCACCGGCCGGCGCGCCGCGCTCGCGGACGTGGGCGATCCACACCCGCTTGTCGGCATGGGCAGGATGATTTAGCCCG
>JBKJXL010000196.1:0-4040 GCA_046716225.1 Candidatus Limnocylindrales bacterium
GCGACACGCTCGTGCCGATCCTCGTGGCCGAGGGCGCCACCACCGTGCCGGCACTACGCGTGGTCGGAGCCGCCGGGGGTCGCGCGAGGGGCAGCGGCGACGACGGCGGTCACCGCCACGCGGACGGCACGATCGCCGGCGGCGCGATGGTCTGCTTCTGCGAGGACGTCCGAGCGCACGAGGTTCGCGCCGAACAGGCTGCCGGCTACACCGATCCGGAACTCATCAAGCGTCGGACCGGGGCACTGACCGGGCCGTGCCAGGGCAAGTACTGCCTGCAGGCGTTCGCCTGCCTCGCCGGGTCGGCCGACGAGGGGCCGGTCGCCCTTCCGACCGCGCGACCGCCCCTGCGACCGATCCGCCTGGGCGACCTCGTCGCCCGCGACGACAAAACCACGTGAACCGGGACCACGGGAGGGCGCTGCTCGACGATGGCCCCCTGCCGACCTCGGCCGAGGTGGTCATCGTCGGCGCCGGGATCGGCGGCCTCGGGTTCGCCCGGGAGCTCGCGGCCCGGGGCGTGCGCGACGTCGTCATCCTCGAGCGTGGCTACCCGGGCGGTGGGGCGACCGGTCGGAACGTCGCGCGGATCCGGGCGATGCAGCTGACCGAGGAACTGACCCACGTGGCGCTCGCGTGCCAGGCGAAGTACGACCGGATGGGCGAGGAGCTCGGGTTCAACGTCCTGTTCTACCGGCTCGGCTACGCGTGGGTCCTGTACGACGCCGACGAGGTCGAGCGGATGCGCCCGATCGTGGAGATGCATCACCGGATCGGGGTCGGCAGTCAGTTCCTGTCGCCCGACGACACCCTGCGGCGCCTGCCCATCCTCCAGGGCGGCGATCCGGTCGCCGGCGCCGTCCTGAACGACGACGCGATCGTCCATCACGACGCGGTCGTCTGGGCCCACCTCGAGCACCTGGCGGGCACGACCGTCCGGATCGTCCCCGGCGTCACGGTCCAGGGGATCGTCACCGGCGACGCGGGCGTCGAAGCCGTCGAGACGGATCGCGGCGGGATCGCGACCCGAGCCGTCCTCAACGCCGCGGGAGGCTGGTCGACGCAGCTCAATGCCCTGGCCGGCGTCTCCGCCCCGAACCGGCCGCTTCGGCGCGAGGTGCTCGTCACCGCGCCGGTCCAGCGCTCCATCGAGGCCGCCGTGACGTTCTATCGCCCGAACGAAGGTTGGTTCAACCAGACCCTGCGCGGCGAGATCGTCATGGGCGTGACCGATCCGGCCGAACCCAGCGGCGTCAACCAGGGCTCATCGTGGGACTTCCTGCGTCGGACGGCCACGCTCATGACCCGGAAAGCGCCAGCCCTCGCGGACGTCTCGGTCATCCGCCAGTGGGGCGGCATGTACGACGTCAGCCCGGATCACCAGCCGCTCGTCGGACCGACGCGCCAGCTCGACGGCTGGTGGCAGGCGAACGGCTGGAGCGGCCGCGGCATGCTCCTGGCTCCGTACCTGACGGAACTCCTGGCCGAGCGATTCACGACCGGGGTCACGCCGGCACGACTCGAGATGTTCGACCCGGACCGCTTCGCCCCGAACCACGGCGCCGAGGAAGCGTCCGGCGACTACTACGCCCGGTACACACCCAGAACGGGCTAGGTGTGCTCCCGCGGGCCGACGCGGCTACTCGGTCTACCCGCCGGGATGACGCAGTTCGCGGAGACGGCGTGCGCCGATATCGATCCAGGCGATACCGGAGCGGGTCGGGGCAGCGGCGCCCGTCGAGAGCGCGTTGACCAAACCCACTGACGAACGGCTGAATCTCGCCCGCAGGATCGTTGGATACTGTCGGACGAGTTCGCGGTTCGCGGCCGTGTCGACGAGTAGCCAGCAGGACAGGACGGCCTCGGAGTTGCCGCGCCGCCGCACGATATCGGCGACCTTCCGATCGCTCGACCTGACAGCCGCACCTAAATCGTCGAGCCGGTTCCAGATCTCCAGGAGCAGCATCGAGTGGTCCTGCGCGGTCAGCTCCACGTCGGTGGAGTGCCGGGGAGCGAGCGGATCGCTTGCTGCCTCGAACCGAGCGTGCCACCCGGCCGCGATGGCCAGTCGGAGCACGAGCTCCTGAACCGCGAGGTGGCCCCGATCCTGCGGTAGCGGGTCCACGACATCCCGTGTGAACCCGATCGCGATCGGCCGCCGTAGATCGATACCGATCGCGACCCACGTTTCGATGGAGGTCCGCGCCCCATGTCCGCGCTCGAGGTAGCTGATCTCCGATTGCCCCAGCCCGACGAGATGCCCGACGTCAGCCTGCGTGAGCCGGCGTCGCTGACGGCTCGCCTTCGCGTCCCGGCCGAGGTTGGCGGCGATCGCCTGGGCCTCCCGCGTGCCGGTCACGACCGCAGGGGGTCGCCTGATCCGTCGCATATCGACGCCATCATTGTCGGGACCGCTTCACCGGCCCTTATCGCGGGCCGGGCCTCGATCAACGACTGCCGCGAGCGTGGGCACGGCTCATCGGGAACATCGCCGGACCGCTAGCGGGCACCGCTGCGCCGACTGTAGCGATGGCGTCGGTATCGGCGGCCCGAAGGGCCTGGGCAGGGATGCCGTTGCCGGGGCTCCCCGGCCCGGGTGCTCCCCAAGATCAGCGGTTACAGCAGCTCCCCGTGGGCGGACGCGGTGGGCTCGCCTTCGCGCGGTCGCGGCTCCTCGCCGGGCGCGTACTCCGGATCCGGCGGCGGGGTCTCGGTCAGGTCGCCGGCCTGGAGCCCGGGGAGTGCCTCGCCCGCGGTCCCTTCGATCGCTCCGACGCCGAACGGCACCCATTTCGATGGGTCCTGGAGGCGGTGCGCCTCGGTGTTGCCACGGGAGTGCGTCTCCTGGAAGCCGCGCGGCTCGATCCACATCCGCTCGCCCTCGAGCAGGCCCAGGATGCCGGACTGGCCGGGCTCCGGGCGCTCGTGCTGGCAGTACTGGCAGGCCGCCTTGTCGTGCTGCCGATACGTGGCGGGTTCCTCGTACGTGGTGATGTAGCCCTCGTAGTTGCGCAGCACCACCTTGTGGTCGCTGTAGCTGATCAGGTAGTTCGGCATGACCGGGATCTTGCCGCCGCCACCGGGCGCATCGATGACATAGGTCGGGACCGCGTACCCCGACGTGTGCCCGCTCAGGCCCTCCATGATCTCGAGGCCCTTGCCGACCGGGGTCCGGAAGTGGCCGGACCCTTCGACCAGGTCGCACTGGTACAGGTAGTACGGCCGGATCCGGTTCGCCACGAGCTTGTGCACGAGCGACCGCTGGATGTGGACGCAGTCGTTCACGCCGGCCAACAACACTCTCTGGTTCCCGACCGGCAGACCGGCCTTTGTCAGCTTGTCGACTGCGCGCGACACCTCGGGCGTGATCTCGACCGGGTGGTTGAAGTGCAGGTTGATCCAGAGCGGGTGGTACTTCTGCAGCATCTCGCACAGTTCGTCGTCGATGCGCTGCGGCAGGAACACCGGCACCCGCGAGCCGATCCGGATGATCTCGATGTGCGGGATCTCGCGCAGGCCGCGCAGGATCTTCTCGAACAGCTTCGGGGCGAGGGTCAGGCCGTCGCCGCCGGAGATGAGGACATCGCGGACCTGCGGCGTCCGGCGCAGGTAGTCGAGCTGCGCCTCGTGGTCGCGGCTGTTGAAGTTCTGGGTGGGGTCGCCCACGATCCGCGACCGCGTGCAGTAGAGGCAATAGCTCGCGCACTGGGTCGTGACCAGCATCAGGACGCGGTCCGGGTACCGGTGGACCAGGCCCGGGACTGGGGAGTGGCGATCCTCGGCGAGCGAGTCCTCCATCATCCCGGTGAACGCACCGTGCTCCTCCGCCGTCGGGATGACCTGCAGGCGGATCGGGTCGTTGGGATCGTCGGGATCGATCAGGCTCATGAAGTACGGCGTGATGTCCACCCGGAACCGATCCGGGACGGAAAGGCCCTCGCGCTCCGAGTCGGTCAGGTTCAGGATCTGCTCGATCTCGGTAAGCTCGTTGACGCGGTGGCTGAGCTGCCAGCGCCAGTCGTTCCACTGCTCGTCAGGGA
>JBKJXL010000197.1:0-6464 GCA_046716225.1 Candidatus Limnocylindrales bacterium
GCGCGGAGGGATGTTCATGGGCGCCCTCGTCGTCATCATCGTGTACCTGATGGTCGTCAAGCCGACGTTCTGACCGGGGACCGTCCTTTCGGGCCTCGCGGCTGGTCCGGCTGTCGCAGTCCTGCTCAGGGGCCTGATCCGGTTCCTGCGGCGGCTCTGAGCCGACGTCGGAGCGGTCCGCGCCATCCCGGACAGCCGGATCGCGGGAATCTCGGGCTCTGAGCAGACATCTGGTAACGACCGTCCCGGTCCGAGGCAAGACTGTCCAGCCCCGCGCCGCACTGGGTCGCTACCATGGAGTGCGACGGACGATCCCAGGAGACCCTGCATCGATGCCCCACGTCGCGACGTCACCTTCGGACCTGCTCGACGCGCTCGCGGGCGCCGCCCATCTCGGCGGCTAGCGACTCGTCATCGACGACGAGACGGCCTTCCGGGCCGCCGGCATTCGCGACCTTGCGTGGACGGCTGCGTTCAGCACGGATGAGGCCACGACCGCGGCCGCTCAGTGGCTGGTCTGGGAGGCGAGTCAGGCGCTCGGTGCCCGGTCGGCCAGCATCCAGGCGCTGTACGACGCGCGAGCCCGGGGCGAGGTCGCCGGCTTCACCGTCCCGGCGATCAACATCCGTGCGCAGACGTTCGACATGGCCAAGACGATCTTCGAAACCGCGGCGGCCCGCGACGTCGGAGCGGGCATCCTGGAGCTCGCCCGGAGCGAGCAGACGTACACGTTCCAGCGACCGATCGATTACGCGACGTCCGTCCTGGCGGGGGCGATCGCGGCGGACTGGCGAGGTCCTGTCTTCATCCAGGGTGACCATTACCAGTTCAACGCCAAGAAGTACGCCGCCGATCCGGAGGCGATGACCGAGGAGATCCGACGCGCCTGCCGCCTCGCCATCGACGCGGGCTACCGCAACATCGACATCGACTCCTCGACGCTGGTCGACCTGTCGATGCCGAACGCCGACGAAGAACAGCGCGAGAATTACACGCGGGCCGCAGAGCTGACGGCGCTCATCCGATCGCTCGAGGCTGACGGCGTCACCGTGAGCGTCGGCGGCGAGATCGGCGAGGTCGGCACCCAGAATTCGACCGTCGCGGAGCTGCGGGCGTACCTGGATGGCTATCGGCGCGTCCTGGACGACCTGGCGCCCGGCGTTCGGGGGATCTCCATGGTTAGTGTCCAGACCGGCACGAGCCACGGCGGTGTACCGCTGCCGGACGGTGGTGTGGCGGAGGTCAAGCTGGACTTCGAGGTCCTGCGCGAGCTGGGTGTCGTCGCCCGCGAGTACGGCCTCGCCGGCGCGGTCCAGCACGGGGCGTCGACGCTGCCCGACTCCCTGTTCCACCGCTTCCCGGAGGTCGAGACCGCCGAGATCCACCTCGCGACCGGCTTCCAGAACGCGCTCTACGAGCACGCCGCCTTTCCCGAGTCGCTCCACCGCGAGATCGAGGGCTGGTGCTTCGCCAACGCGCTCGACGAGCGCAAGGCGGACCAGACCGACCAGCAGTTCGTGTACACCACCCGAAAGAAGGCGATCGGGCCGTTCAAGCGGCAGCTGTGGGACCTGGCCGAGACGGACGAGATCCTGGCGGACCAGGGCCAAAAGGTGGCGTACCTGTTCCGCGAGCTCCGCGTCGAGGGGACCCGTGAGCTCATCGAGCGGTACATCGCGCCGGCCGAGTTTCGCCGCGCCCTGCCCGACGCGCTACAGGACGTCGCTGCCCGCTGATCGCGTGAGCCGAGGCGCTCATGGGCGGGATCTCCACGGGATCGGTCGCTCGCAGCGTGGAATCGTCGTTGACGGGCCGCAACGCAGTGCTATCCTCCCGGCCATATCCGTCGCCGGCTGGAGGGATCAGCGACGGATAAGCCCAGGCGACTTGCGTCACTCCCCAGAGGTCAGTCTCGCACTCGCGGTGCGGAGGTAGGAGGAGAGAACGTGGCGGGACCGGAAACTTCCCAGGACGTCGCAGCGCGCGATGACGCGCATCTGCGGTCGCTCGGCATCAAGCCGGAGCTCAAGCGGTCACTCGGGTTCCTGTCGAACTTCGCGGTGGCCTTCAGCTACATCAGCGTGTCGACGGGCACCTTCACGGTGTTCGCACTGGCGATCGGTGTCGCCGGCCCGGCCTTCTTCTGGGCCTGGCCGATCGTCATCATCGGCCAGACGTTCGTCGCGCTGAACTTCGCCGAGCTGTCCAGCCACTTCCCGGTCGCGGGGTCCATCTATCAGTGGTCGAAACGGCTATCACACAAGACCCTCGGCTGGTTCACCGGCTGGATCTACTTCTGGGCCGGCGTCCTGACCGTGACCGCTGTGGCGGTCACGGTCCCCCTGGTGATCGCCGGCATCCACGGTGGTGAGAATTTCCTCGGTTCGCCGGATCCGTCTGGCGTGACGACGATGTACGCCTTCATCGCCCTGGTCACGCTGGTCATCACGACTGCGATCAATGCGTTCGGCGTCAAGTTGCTCTCGATCGTCAACAACATCGGCGTGGCGACCGAGATCCTTGGGATGCTCGTCTTCGCCTTGATCCTGCTGATCTTCGCGAACAATCAGAACCCATCCGTCCTGTTCGACACCTACGGACTGGAGTCCCAGGCGGGCGGTCAATACTTCCCGGTCTTCCTGATCGGCATGTTCATCGCGTTGTTCGTCGTGTACGGCTTCGATACGGCCGGCACATTCGGCGAGGAGACGCTCGATGCCGGGCGTCACGCGCCCAAGGGCGTCCTGTCGGCCATCTGGCTGTCGGGGATCATCGGTGCGGTCTTCCTCCTGGCGATCATCCTGTCGTTCCAGGACATGGAGGCGGCCATCGCAGAGGGTCAGGCCTTCGGGTTCCCGATCGCGACGACGCTCATCCAGAACCTGACCCAGGAGCTCGCCTTCGGGATCACGTTCGGTGAGCTGTACCTGTTCGTGATCCTGGCGTCGGTCTTCGTGTGCACCCTGGCGATCCAGGGCGCGACGACGCGCCTGATGTTCTCGATGGGCCGCGACCGCCGACTCCCGTTCGGTGGCGTGTGGGCCCACGTCAGCCCGACCTTCCGGACCCCGACCTACTCGGCGCTCGCCGTCGGGATCCTGGCGGCCGTGCCGATCGTCCTGACCGGCCCGCTCGGGGCGGCCACGATCGCCATCGCGGCGACCGGGATGATCTATCTCAGCTACTTCCTGTGCAATCTCGGCGTGCTGTTCGCTCGACAACGAGGCTGGCCGCAGAAAGCCGCGTTCTTCTCCCTCAAGCGGTGGGGCATGGTCATCAACATCCTGGCCCTCATCTGGGGCGGCTTGATGATCATCAACATCGGCCTGTGGATCTGGCCGGAAGCCTTTGGCATCTTCGGGAACGATCTCCGAGGGCTCACCAACCCGTTCATCAACACGTTCCTGTCGTGGAATGGCGAAGTTCTCGCGGGCCTGCCTGCCATCCCGGTCTTCGAAGCCCTGGTGTTGCTCGTCATCGTCTTCGGCGCCCTGTACTACCTGGTCACCGGGCAAGGCGGCAAGGCGGACGCGGTCGAGGCTGACCTGGCAACGGCCGAAACGGTCATCGGCTGACCTTCGCCGAAGGCATCGACGTGCCAACGACGCGGCGAGTCCCTCGCCGCGTCGTTCCATGCTGAGCGGGAGGGCCGGATGACCGACGCTGTCCTCCGAGGGCCGCTTCGCGACGACCTGGTCACCGCCATGCAGCGCGTGCCGGAGCTGACCGGGCTGGATCTCACGCTCACCGCGCTGTCCGGCGGGATCACCAACCGCAACTTCCTGGTGGAGGCGGCCGGAACCACCGACCGGTGGGTCATCCGCCTGGCCGGCAACGACACGTACCTGCTGGGGATCAGTCGCGAGGTGGAGCACGCGGCGACCGTCGCGGCTGCGGGCGTGGGCGTGGGTCCAGAGGTCACGGCGTTCATCCGGCCGGAGGGGTACCTCGTCACCCGGTTCATCGTGGGATCACCCGTTTCGGACGCAGCCGTTCACGAGCCCGACACGCTCCGGCGGGTCGCCGACTCGCTCCGGCGGATCCATGACGGGCCCGCCATCCCCGGCCTGTTCATCCCGTTGCGGATCGCGGAGGCGTACCGCGGCCTCGCCGAGGCCCGTGGCGTCAGGATCACGCCGGAGTACGAGCTGGCGGGCGCCGTGGGACGCCGCATCGAACTGGCTTGCCTCACGGCGCCGTTGCCGATGCGCCCGTGCCACAACGATCTGCTCAATGCGAACTTCATCGACGACGGGTCGCGGATCCGGATCGTGGACTGGGAGTACGCCGGGATGGGCGACCCGTTCTTCGACCTTGGGAACTTCAGCATCAACCACGAGCTGACCCCGGACGAGGATGCGATCCTCCTGGCCGCTTACGACGGAGGCAAGATCCGCCCGGCTCGGCTGGCTCGACTGACCCTCATGCGCGTCGTGTCCGACTTCCGAGAAGCCATGTGGGGCGTCCTCCAACAGGGGATCAGCACGCTCGATGTGGACTTCGTGGCCTATGCCGGGGAGCATTTCGATCGCCTGCTGGCCAACGCCTCGACGCCGGCCTTCGAGCGGGCGCTTCGCGAGGCGACCGGGGACTGAGAGAGTGGCTACGCTGGGCGCATGACGGATGAGAGCGCCCGCGTCGTCGTCATCGGCGGCGGGATCACCGGCTGCAGCGTGGCGTACCACCTGGCCAAAGTCGGTTGGACGGACGTGCTGCTCGTGGAGAAGGCGACCCTCACGGCCGGCTCGACGTGTCACGCCGCTGGCCTCGTGACCGCCTTCAATCCATCGGCCACGATGATGGCCTTCCGGCGCTACAGCATCGAGCTGTACGAGCGCCTCGGCGTCTTCGAGCGGGTCGGCAGCCTGCGGCTCGCGTCCAGCCTGGATCAGCTCCGCGAATTGGAGCGGACCGCCAGCCGGGCTCGCGGGATCGGCCTGGATGCCGGGGTCATCGGGGCGGATGAGGCGCGTCGGCTGATGCCAGCGATCTCGCCCGAGTCGCTGTACGGCGCCGTCCATCTCACGGGTGACGGGCACCTGGACCCCCACGGGGCGACTCACGCCCTGGCGGACGCGGCACGGGCGTTGGGAGTACGCATCCGGACCGGCGTCCGAGTCACCGGCTTCGAGCTGACCGCACGCCGCGAGGTCACCCACGTTCGCACCGACCAGGGACGGATCGCGACGGAGCTGGTCGTGAACGCTGCGGGCATCTGGGCCCCACAGGTCGCGGCGATGGTCGGCGCGTTCGTGCCATCGACGCCGGTCGACCATCAGCACATCGCCCTGAAGGCCGTCCCGGGGTCGGAGTTGCCGGCCGACATGCCCTGCTTCCGCGATCCTGAAAACCTGGTCTACGGCAAGAGCGAGCACGGCGGGATGGTCTTCGGCGGATACGAGACGGATCCCGTGTCGCGCTGGGAGGATGGCGTGCCGTGGGAGCACGCGGCGACCTCGCTCCCGACGGACTACCAGCGCTTCGCGCCGCTCATGGCCGGCGCCATCCGCCGCTTCCCGTTCCTCGCCGACGCCGAGGCCATCCGCCTGGTCTGCCATCCGGATGCGATGACGCCCGATGCCAACCCGCTCCTGGGTCCGCTGCCGGGCGTTCGCGGCATGTGGATGGCCGCGGGCCTCTCGCTGAATGGGTTCGGGGGTGGCGGCGGGATCGGTCGTGCACTCGCGGGCTGGATCACGGCCGGCGATCCGGGCGTGGACATCGGGCCGTATCGTGCGTGGCGGTTCGGGGACGTGTACCGCGATCCGGTCTTCGTCGCCGGGCTGGCGCGCGAAATGTACGCCGACTACTACCGCCTCCGTTATCCGTTCGACGCCGACGTAGCCGGGCGTCCGCGCCGGCTGTCCACCCTGAACGGCCGGCTACAGGAGACGGGAGCCGTGTTCGGGACCAAAGCCGGGTGGGAGCGAGCCGACCACTTCGAGCCCGGGCGACCATGGCGACGCGCCGGACGGGACCAGGCCGCCTACGGCTGGACGAGGCCGCCCTGGTTCGAGCGGGTCGCGGCGGAGGCGACCGCCGTTCGCGAGCGCGTGGGGCTCATCGACCTGAGTTCGTTCGGCAAGATCGCGGTGGATGGGCCGGGCGCGCTCGGTTTGCTCCAGCGGGTCTCCGCGAACGACGTCGATCGGCCGGTGGGAAACATCGTGTACACGCCGTGGTGCGACGAGCGCGGCGGCACGGTCGCGGACGTGACCGTGACCCGGCTCTCGCCGACCTCGTTCCGGGTGGTGACGGGCGCCGGCTACGTCGCCTCGGACCTCGCCTGGCTCGAGGCGCACGCCGACCATGATGTGGTCCTGCGCGACGTCAGCGGCGAGTTCGCCACCATCGGCCTGTGGGGCCCGCGTGCCCGGGACGTCCTGGCCGCCGCGACCGGCGATCCGTGCGACGACGAGGCACTCCCGATCCGGACGGCTCGGACGATCCGGATCGGTGGGGCA
>JBKJXL010000198.1:0-2904 GCA_046716225.1 Candidatus Limnocylindrales bacterium
TCGGCGTCATCGGCCACATCGTCCTCGGCATCGTCGGCGCCGTGGTCGGTGGCTTTCTGGCCGGGATCCTCCTGAACAAGGACCTGACCACCGGAATCAACATCGAAACGATCGTCGTCGCGACCATCGGCGCCGTGATCACCGTCCTGGTGGTCGGCGCCGTCACCGGCCGGTCCCGCGGGGGCGCCGGTTCCCTCTAGCACGGCGACCGGGCCCCGCCCGGGCCTCATCCCAACACGACGAAGGCTCACCGGACCGGTGGGCCTTCGTCGCATCTACAGGAGTCAGACATGTCGCAGATCCTGGAATCGATCGACGTCGACGTACCGGTTCGGACCGCGTACGACCAATGGACACAATTCGAGGAGTTCCCGCGATTCATGGACGGCGTGGAGTCCGTGCGCCAGGTGGATGACACCACCCTGGAGTGGACAGCCACCATCGCCGGTGCCACGAAGCATTGGCGAGCGACCATCACCGAGCAGACGCCGGATCAGCGGATCGCGTGGTCCGCGACCGAGGGTGCCCAGAATGCTGGGGTGGTCACGTTCCACCGGCTGGACGACCGCAAGTCGCGCGTGACGCTTCAACTGGACCTGGAGCCGGAAGGACCGGTCGAGACAGCGGGCGCGGCCCTTGGCTTCGTGCAGCGCAAGGCGGTCGGGGACCTTGGCCGCTTCAAGGCGTTCATCGAGGAGCGAGGAGAGGCAACCGGCGCCTGGCGAGGTGAGGTCGTGCAGAACGATGTCACCGGCTGACGTGCGACTCACACCGCCACGGTCGTGCAACGTGAACGAACGTCGTGACTAGGACGTCCGAGATGGACGTCCTGCGAAGATCAGGACGTGGCTCCCGTACCACTGGGGGTTCGGGGGCCACGCAGCCCCCCAACGGTGGAGCCATGACAGAACCCGTCGCCTTCAGCGAAGGCCCGCGCCAGGTCCGGGACCTGCTCCCGACGCTGGTGCACCAGTTGCCCGTCGGCGTGGGGGTCGTCCGCCGCGATCGTTCCCTGGCGTTCGCCAACGATGCACTGGCGCGCATGCTGCATCTCCCGACGACGCGCGGGAGCCTCCAGGACCGGATGGGTTTTCTGGCCACCGTCGACGGCGACGCGTACCACGACGCCCTGGAGCCGGTGGATCGAGCTCTGTCGGAGGGCGTGGCCACCGCCCGTCAGGCCGTGAGCATCGGCCTCCCGGACGGCGGCCACGAGCAGGCGTTCATCACCACAGTCCCGGTCTCCGACGAAGCTGGACATCGCGTCAGTGTCATCGTCTACCTGGAGCGCCGGATCGACGCGGGCGAGGATCCATCGATGCGCGAGGCGTATGTCGATACGCTGGCGCACGAGCTGCGGACCCCGATCACCGCCATCTACGGCGGGACGCAGCTCCTGCGCAACGAGGACCTCGCGCCGGATGTGCGCGCCACGGTGCTCGCGGATATCGCCGAGGAGGCGGAGCACCTGCATCTCCTGGTCGAAGACCTGATCGCCCTGGCGCGCATCGAACGTGGCGCCCTGACGATAGGGGTCGAGCCCGTCCTGCTGCAACGCGTCGCCGCCCGCGCGCTGCGGGACGCAGGCCGGCGTTGGCCCGATCGTCTCGTCGTCGTCAAGCGGGCGATGGACGTGCCGGCGGCCGCCGCCGATGACGGGCTCGTCGCGCAGATCCTTCGGAATCTGATCGCGAACGCCATCACGACCAGTCCGTCGGGCAGCCAGGTGGATATCGTCATCGATGCCACGCCGACCGATGTCCGCATGACGATCGGCGACCGCGGCACCGGCTTCCCATCCGGCCTCGGCGACGACGCCTTCCGGCTGTACCACCACAACCCGGCGGTCGCGTCCCACCGTCCGGACACCGGCCTGGCCCTGTTCGTCGCGCGGGCTCTCGTCGAGGCCCAGGGTGGCCGGATCTGGCAGAACGACCGACCCGGTGGCGGCGCAGAGGTCGGCCTCAGCCTCCCGATCTACGACGACCCGAGCGTCGAGTGACCGGCTGACCTCGGTCGCGGCCAGCCGCGACCGAGTTGTCATGCCGATGCAACGCGGCAGCGTCGACCGCTGTAGGTCGAGCGCCACGTTCGCCCCACTACGGTGATGTCAGACGGTCGTCGCTGGGGCGGCCGACCAACCGCTTCCCTCTTCGCATGGACGGTCCGAGTTCCCTCCTCGGGCCGTCCATGTCGTTCCCCGGAAGGCGCAGGAGGACCATCATGACCACGACGACCAAGGCTTCCACGACCATCGACGACGCCGTCGAGCGCGCGACATCCCGCACGTCCACCGACGAGCTCGCCCAGCGAGCTAGGGACGCGGCGAGCACCGTGACCAGCGCCGCCGAGGAGGTGAAGAACCGGATCCCGGAGGCTGCCTCCGAGGTGGACCGCGTGGTCCGTTCCAGTTCCGACGACACCCTCCGCCTGGCGACCGTCGCCACCGTCGGTGTGGCGGCCGGCCTCCTGGTCGGTGGCGCCAACCGTCTGCTCGTGATGGCGGTCCTCGCGCCGGCCGTGTTCATGGGCCTGGTGCTCTCGGGCCGCCGCTCGGTGTAAGGCCGCTGCGAGGCTTCGCGCCATCGCTGCAGCCCGGGCACCGGGGGGTGTTTCGGTACGGTCTCCTCAACACCCGCAGCCTGCGGGAACACATCCGGAGGTCACACCCATGGACGACGTCAAGCAGGGCTTTCGAGACACCAAGAACGACGTCAAGGAGCAGGCCCGGAAGATCGACGGGGACAGCCCCGCCGACGTCCTGGGCAACCTCGGCGATGACGTGAAGGACACGATCGGCAACGTCACCGACGACGTGGATGCCGAGCTCGATCGTCGCACCGATGAGCCGAACCCGCGCTGACTCTGACCCGAACCGAGCCCCCGGACCGTCTGGTCCGGGGG
>JBKJXL010000199.1:0-7055 GCA_046716225.1 Candidatus Limnocylindrales bacterium
TGCCACCTGTCACATCTGACATCGCCATTCACACCCAACTTCATCGGGGAGAATCAAGTTGAAGCGCTCCAACCGGCTGGTCCTGCTCATCGGGGTCTTCCTGGCCATCGTGGCCTTTGTCGGGGTCATCGTGATCTCCGGCGGCGGCGGCAGCAGCGGCGGTGCTCAGGCGACACCGCCCGTCGAGGGGCCGGTCGTCGTCGCGACCACTGACATCGCGCTATCGACCAAGGTCCGGGCAGACCAGGTGACCGAGCAGACCAAACCGCTGACGGAGATCCTGCCGGGCGCCTACACGGACGTCTCCCAGGTCATCGGCAAAGTCGTCCGCCAGGCCGTCACCGAAGGGGCGCAGATCACGGGCGACACGTTCGGCCAGACGAGCGGCTCCATCCTGAACATCGAGACGCCGTTCGGCCTTCGCTCGATCGCGGTCGAAGTCGACCAGGTCACCGGCGTCGGCACGGTCATCAAGACCGGCGATTACGTGGACATGGTCGTGGGCTTCGCGTCCGACAAGTTCCCGGTCGTCACACAGAACCCGGTAGACGACTCGTTCCAGGTGGTCCAGGGCCTCAACGGCACGAGCGTGAAGCTGCTCCTCCAGGGGATGCAGGTCCTGGGCACGTTGCTGCCGGTCCCGACCAATACGGACCCGAACGCGAGCGCCGAGCCCGGCACCGCCCTCAACGACCAGCGTGAGATCGTCATCCTCGCGGTGACCCCGCAGCAGGTGGAAGTGATCAAGTTCGCCCAGCTGGACGGATCCATCTCCCTGGTCCTCCGATCGCCTGACGACTTCATCGATCCCGAGACTGGCGAGGTCCTCCCCGTCGTCGTCCCGAGCACCACCACCGGCGTCATCCTCAAGACCCTTGTCGACGACTACGGCGTCCTTCCGCCGGAGCTCGTGGAAACGGTCACCCCCTAGCGCCAGACGATAGGCCGGCCGTTCGACGGCCGGCCGTCAGCCCCGCGATGCGGCGGCCCCGGATGGACCGATCCGGTCCAGACCGCCGTCGCGACCCCCGGGATTCGAAGACAGTCATACACACCTCCACCTGACACTTGAAGAGCGAGATGGCAGACCAGATCCGAGTCCTCATCGTCGATGACATCCCGGAGACCCGGGACCACCTCACGAAGCTGCTTGGCTTCGAGAGCGACATCGACGTGGTCGGCGCAGCCGGTTCCGGGGCCGACGCGCTCCAGATGGCGGTCGACCTGCACCCCGACATCGTCCTGATGGACATCAACATGCCCGACATGGACGGGATCGCCACCACGGAGCGGATGGCGACCGTCGCTCCGGCGGCCGCGGTCGTGATGATGTCGGTGCAGGGCGAAGCGGACTATCTTCGTCGGTCGATGCTGGCCGGAGCCCGGGAATTCCTGGTCAAGCCGTTCAGCAGTGACGAGCTGACCACCTCGATCCGACAGGTCTACACCCGCGAACGAGACAAGCAGAGCCGGATGGCCCCGATGGCGACCGCGCACACAGACGGCGGCGGGGGCACGCACGGGACCAGCTCCGGCGAGCCCGGGATGGTCGTCGCGGTCTTCAGTCCCAAGGGCGGCGTCGGCAAGACGACCGTCGCGGTCAACTTCGCGGTCGCGGCCGTCAACGAGCTGGGCAAGAAGGTGGTCGTCGTCGACGGCTCGTTCCAGTTCGGTGATGTCGGCGTCCTGCTGAACCTCAATCCTAAGAACAAGTCGATCGCGGACCTCATCCCAGAGGTGGAGGCCGGCGAGATCGAGTCGGTCGACACGTTCGTGATCAATCACTCCGCCGGGATCCGGGTCCTCCTCGCGCCGCCGTCACCGGAGATGGCCGAGCTCATCACGCCAAGCGGTGTCAAGAAGGTCATCGAAGCGCTGCGACGGGATCACGACCTCGTGATCGTGGACTGCACGTCGTACTTCAACGACACGACGCTGGCCATCCTGGACTCGGCCGACGTGATCCTCACGATGCTGAGTCTCGAGATCACGAGCATCAAGAACATGCGCCTATTCCTGGAGGTCACCGAGCAGCTCGGCTACGAGAAGGGCAAGGTCCGCCTGGTGCTGAACCGCGCCGACTCGGCCCTGGGGATCCGGGTCGCGGACGTCGAACACTCGATCGGTCGCAAGGTGGATGACACCATCGTCAGCGACGGTCGAAGCGTGGTCTACGCCCTCAATCGTGGCGTGCCGTTCTTCCTGTCCAACCGGGAGGCGCAGGTCTCGCAGGACATCCTCAGATTGACCCGAGCGGTGGTCGGCGAGCGGGCGCAGGTCGCGCCCACCGACGATGCCGGCAAGGCCGCCCAGAAGAAATCGTTGTTCGCATGGCGCTGACCGTGTACGTAGTGAGCCCGTCGGGGCGAGAAGGGGTGTAGGCGATGTCCCTCCTGAAGCGGATCGAGAGTGCTCGACCGGGTCCGGCCGGAGCCGGGTCCCCCGCGCCGGCAGAGCCCGGATCGAACCTGCCGGCTCCCGCAGCCGGTGGTCCACCGACGGCGCCGGCAGCGCCGCGGCTGACCAGCCAGGCGCCGGTCCGGGAATCGTTCCGGGACGTGAAGTTCCGGATCCAGAGCCGGGTCATCCAGGACCTGGATCCCAAGCTGGACCTGTCCAACCAAGTCGAGGTCCGACGCCAGATCGAGGAGATCTTCGGCAAGGTCATCGACGAGGAAGGGCTGGCCCTGACGCGCGCCGAGCGCGTGCGGATGCTGGAGCAGATCACCGACGAGATCATCGGCCTCGGTCCGCTGGAGCCGCTCCTGCGCGACGAGTCCATCACCGAGATCATGGTCAACGGCCCTCGGCAGGTCTACATCGAGCGATCCGGCAAGCTGGAACTGACCAACGTGGTCTTCCAGAACGACGATCACGTCATGCGCATCATCGATCGGATCATCGCCCCGATCGGTCGCCGCGTCGACGAGTCGTCGCCGATGGTGGACGCCCGGCTGACCGACGGCTCCCGCGTGAACGCCATCATCCCGCCGCTGTCCCTCGTGGGACCGGTCATCACCATCCGGAAGTTCTCCGCCTCGCCGTTCACCGTGGAGGATCTCATCCGGTTCGGCACGGCCACCGCGGACATGTTCGACTTCCTGCGCGCCTGCGTCGAAGCTCGCCTGAACCTGTTCGTCTCCGGTGGTACCGGATCGGGCAAGACCACGACCCTCAACGTGCTCTCCTCGTTCATCCCGAACGACGAGCGCATCGTGACGATCGAGGACGCGGCCGAGCTGCAGCTCCGCCAGGAGCACGTCGTGACGCTGGAGTCCCGCCCACCCAACATCGAGGGCAAGGGGGCCGTCCCGATCCGCGAGCTCGTGCGCAACGCGCTGCGGATGCGGCCCGACCGCATCATCGTCGGCGAGTGTCGTTCCGGTGAGGCACTGGACATGCTCCAGGCCATGAACACCGGCCATGACGGCTCCATGTCTACCGGCCACGCCAACAGCCCGCGCGACATGCTGTCGCGGCTGGAAACGATGGTCCTGATGGCCGGCGTGGACCTGCCGCTGCGGGCCATCCGTGAGCAGGTCGCCTCCGCCGTGGACCTCATCGTCCAGCAGAACCGGCTCAAGGACGGCACGCGCAAGATCGTCAACATCACCGAGGTCCAGGGCATGGAGGGCGACGTCATCGTCATGCAGGACGTGTTCGTCTTCGAACAGACCGGGATCGTCGAGGGCAAGATCCAGGGCCGCCTCAAGGCGACAGGCATCCGGCCCAAATTCGTCGAGAAGTTCGAGGTCATGGGGATCAACCTCCCGCCAGGCCTCTTCGGGTTCACCTACTAGGCCCGGGAAGGAGCAGCGCTCGTGCCCCAGACCCTTATCGTCGCCGGGATCGCCGCGCTGGCGATCCTGCTGATCGCCGTCGGCGTCGCGTCGTCGGGCGGTTCGGGCATGTCCGATCGCCTGGAACGCTACGCCTCCGGCCAGAAGCCGGACAAGAAGGCCAAGTCCACTGGTCAGGGCCCCATCAGCGACCTGATGGCCCAGAGCGAAGCCCTCGCCAACTTCAACAAGGTCGTCGAGGGTCGCGATTTCGGGGCGAACCTGTCCCGCGAGATCGCTCGGGCGGACCTGAAGCTCAAGCCCACCGAGTTCATCTTCATCTGGATCGGCTCGATGATCGGCATCCCGGTCCTGTTCTTCATCTTCTCGTTCGCCCTGCCGGCGCTGTCCAGCCCTCTGTTCCTGTTGATCGGGGCACTCATCGGGTTCTGGATCCCGCGCTTCTGGCTCAACCGCCGCAAGAACGGTCGGCTGAACGCCTTCAACAAGCAGCTGCCGGACACGATCACCCTGATCGCCAATGCCCTGCGGGCCGGCTCCTCGTTCCTGCAGGCCATCGAGCTGGTCGTACGCGAGTCGCGCCCCCCCATCTCCACGGAGTTCGGGCGCGTCATCCGCGAGGTCAACCTGGGGCTCCCGTTCGACCAGGCGCTCGAGAACATGGTCCGCCGCGTGCGGTCAGACGACCTCGAGCTGATGGCCACGGCTATCTCGATCCAGCACCAGGTGGGTGGAAACCTCGCCGAGATCCTCGATTCGATCGCCTACACGATCCGCGAGCGCGTCCGCATCAAGGGTGAGATCCGCACCTTGACCGCCCAGCAGCGCCTGTCCGGCTATGTCGTGGCGGGCCTGCCGATCGGCCTGGCCGCCTTCCTGTTCGTCGCCGCGCCTGGGTTCATGGCACCGATGTTCCTCAATCCACCGTCCGTGCTGGGCCTTCCAGCGGGCGTCGTCATCCTCATGTTCGGCGGGTTCATGATGTTCCTGGGGTTCCTCGCCATCCGCCGCATCGTCGACATCGAGGTCTAGCCAGATGATCCTTCCCATCATCGTCGCCGCCCTCGCGGCGGGCGCGATCCTCCTGATCTTCATGGCCCTGGCGGGCGGCTCTCCGGTCGACCCGGTCCAGGCCCGCCTGACCCAGCTCGGGACGATGCAGGCCAAGAACCTCGAGGAGCTCGAGCTGCAACAGCCGTTCATCGAACGGACCCTGCGGCCGCTGGCGGCCCGGATGTCCGGCAGCGTGTCGCGGGTCACCAGCTCGTCGTTCAGCGAGCGGACCGGCAAGCGCCTGGCCCTCGCCGGCAACCCGGGCGATCTGGGCATCACCGACTGGCTTGGCATCAAGGCGCTCGGAGCCGTCGTCGGTGGCATCCTGTTCTTCCTGCTGTTCACGTTCCCGCTGTCGATGGGTCCGATCGGTGGCCTGGCGCTGGGCGTGCTCGGCGTCGTCATCGGCTACATCGCGCCGGAATTCTGGCTGGGGCGCAAGGTCAAGGCCCGTCAGAAGGCCATCCTGCTGATGATCCCGGACACCCTGGACCTCCTGACCATCTCGGTCCGAGCGGGTCTCGGCTTGGATGCCGCGCTGGGTCGCGTCGTCGAGAAGCTGCATGGCCCACTGTCGGTCGAGTTCCGCCGCGCGCTCGCCGAGGTCCGCGTCGGCAAGGCTCGGCGTGAGGCCCTGCGCGATATCGTCCCGCGCACGGAAGTCACACCGCTCACGAACTTCATCGGTGCGATCATCCAGGCTGAACAGCTTGGCGTGTCGATCTCCAAGGTACTCCAGGTCCAGTCCGAGCAGCTCCGCATCGAACGGCGTCAGCGAGCCGAGGAACAGGCCGCCAAGGCACCGATCAAGATGCTGTTCCCGCTCGTCGGCTGCATCTTCCCGTCGCTGTTCATCGTCATCCTGGGCCCGGCCATCATCCTGATCGTCACCAACCTGAAGGTCTGACGACCCCGCAGGTAGGCCCGGCCGGCTCACGTCGCGGACCAGCACGGTGACGGTGTGACAATGGACCTCGCGGCTCGGAACGTGACGCGCGGATCCCTGCTCGCGTCGCGTCTCGAAGTGGCCGGCAGCCTGTGGGCCAAGTTCAAGGGCCTCATGGGCCGTCCGGGCCTTGAGACCGACACCGGCCTGTGGCTGCCCGACAGCAACGGCATCCACATGATGTTCATGCGCTTTCCGATCGACGCCGTGTTCGTCGGCCGACGCGACGCGGACGGGGTGTGCCAGGTCGTGTCCGTCCATCGCGGGCTTCGCGCCTGGATCGGCCTGGTCCCGCTCGTCCTGGGTGGGCACGGCGTGCTGGAACTGCCCGTCGGCACGATCGATCGGACCGGAACACAGGTCGGCGACTCGCTGCGATTGAGCGCGCGCTAAGGGGCCGTCGCCACACTCGGGGACATGTCCCTCATCCGGCGGGCGGTCGCCCTGAGCCTGGATGCCGCCTTCCCGGCTGTCTGCCCCGGCTGCGGACGCGAGGGAGACCCCATCTGCGCCGCATGCCTGCCGGCACTGGACGCCCGACTCGAGCAGCACGCCGGGGTCCCGCTCGGCATGCCGGCGGACATCCCGGCACCCCTCCTGCAGCTGGAATGGTGCGCCCCGTTCGCCGGGGTCGTGCGCCAGGCCCTGCATACCCTCAAGTACACGGGCGAGCGCCGCCTCGCCGTGCCGCTCGGACAGGCCGCGGCGCGTCGCTGGGCACGCGCCGGCGTGGGCGGCGACCTGATCGTGGCCGTCCCGGTCCACGCCACACGAGCCCGCCAGCGTGGCTACGACCAGGCCGCGTTGATCGCTGAAGTGGTGGCGGGCGAGCTCGGCCTCCCGTACTGGCCGGTCCTCGAACGACGCCGCGCGACGACCGCCCAGTTCGACCTGGACCGCGAGCAACGGTCGACCAACGTGCAGGGCGCCTTCGGGCTACGCCGAGACAGTGCCCCGGTACCACTGGCGGGTCGCTGGATCGTCCTCGTGGACGACGTGACGACGACGGGTGCCACGCTGTCCGCGTGTGCCGCCGTATTGCTTGACGCGGGCGCGATCGGGGTCTCGGCCGTGACCGTTGCTCGCGAGCGCTGACGGGCCGCGACGTCGGTGCGGGCTATACTCGAGTCCCGACGACCGATGACCGACGACCGCCGACCGAAGACCCCGAGGTGACCCGTGCGCACGATCGTCAAGGGCAAGAATACCGACATCCCGGATCGGGTCCGCGAGTACGCCGAGCGCAAGCTGCGACG
>JBKJXL010000200.1:0-3879 GCA_046716225.1 Candidatus Limnocylindrales bacterium
TCATCGTCAGGCCCACCACGGCCACGAAGGTCGCAACGGCGATCCGCTTCGCGCGCGAGCACGACCTCGAGCTCGTGGTCAGGTCCGGTGGGCACAGCCCGGCCGCGCTCACAGGGTCCGACGGCTGTCTTGTCGTGGACCTGTCGGCGATGCGCGGCGTCGAGGTGGACCCACGGACCCGGATCGCCCGATCGAACGGCGGCGCGCTCCTCGGGGAGCTCGACATCGCGGCCCAGGCACACGGTCTCGTCTGCCCGACGGGCGTCGTCGGCCACACCGGCGTCGCCGGGCTGACGCTCGGGGGTGGGGTCGGTCGACTGCAGCGCCACTTCGGGCTGACGATCGACAACCTGGCTGCCGTCGAGATCGCGACGGCCGACGGCCGCCTCGTCCGCGCGACCGAGACCGACGAGCCCGAGCTGTTCTGGGGTCTGCGCGGGGCAGGTTGGAACTTCGGGATCGCGACCGCGTTCGAGTTCCAGCTGCAGCCGTTCGGGCCGGACCTTCATCGGGGCTTCCTGGCCTTCCCGGCGACCCAGATCCAGGATGTGTGGACCGTGTTCCGCGACTACGCGCCGAGCGCCCCGGATGCGGTGTCCATGATCTTCGGCATCGACCGGGCCGGACCGGACACCGGCTACCCGGACGACCTCGTGGGCAAGCCGATCGTGTATCTGGCCTGGAACCACAGCGGCTCGGCCGACGACGTCGAGCGCGACACGGCCGGTCTTCGGGTCGGGCCGACGCCGGTCACGGCGACCGTCGGGAGCGCCCCGTACCTCGAGGTCCAGACGGCACATGACCTTGTCTTCGCGTGGGGGCACCGCGCGTTCATCAGGAGCCACAACGCGAACGACGTGCGCCGCGAGGCCCTCGATGAGCTGGTCGAGCTCGTTGCGACCGCGCCGGGGGATTCGACCTTCTCGGTCTCGGCGCTGGGTGGGGCGATCGGCCGCGTCCCTGAAGACGCGACGGCGTTCGCCGGCCGAGGCTCGGCGTTCGACCTCAGCGCCGACACCGCCTGGAGCGACCCGGCGCTCGACGAGGCGAATGCCGAATGGTGCCGGCAAGTGCTCGCAGTGGTCGAGCCGGACCGGGCCCTCGGCGCCTACGCGAACGGCAACTCGGACCAAGGCCCACAGGCGTCGCGCAGGTTCTACGGCGACGCCAAGCTGGCACGCCTCGCCGCCCTGAAGCGCCAGTGGGACCCCGACAACGTGTTCCATGTGAATGCGAACGTGGCGCCGGCACAGGACTGATACTTGGCGCCACCCGAACCCGATGCGGAAGGAGATCTTTTTTGTTAATGTTTTGGTGAACTTCGAGATCTACTCGTCCGACCCGCAACAGCTGATCGACTACTACTCTGAGCTGCTCGGCTGGACCTTCCAGGACTACGGCGGCGGTGACCAGCCGTACTGGGTCATCGATACCGGCGAGGGCGCCATCGGCAACACCACTGCCAAAGCTGGCCTGGGGATCAACGGCGGCCTGACCAAGCGGATGGGTCCGCGGCCGGAGGTCGGCGCAACGGTCAACGGCTGTAACATCGTGGTCGGCGTCGACGACGTCGATGGGTTGATGGCGCGAGGCATCGAGCTGGGTGGCACCGAAGCCCTCCCGGCGACCGACTTTCCCGGCATCGGCCGTGGCGGATACCTGCTCGATCCCGACAACAACGTCTTCGGCCTCATCTCGCCGGTCATGTCGGACGGCACGGTCGCGATGGGAGATGGCTCCGAGGGGTGATCCATCAGCGCGGGCCTCGTGGCGGCTTCACGGGCCTGCGGACGTAGGATTCCAGCAGGTCTCGCACGACCTCACTCATCGTTCGACCCTCGATCGCCGCCCGGGTCATCGCGCGCTGCCTGAGGTCCTCTGGGACGCGAACCGCGATCCGGGGTGAGTGTTCACCACCAACCGTCAGCGACGGACGGCCCCGCCGCGGCGTCCAGGTGGAGATATCGAATCCAGCCTCTGCTCGATCGGCCAAACGCTCGATGTCAGCCTCCGACAGGACCAGACCGCTCTTCGTCGTCACGGTGCCCTTCATGGCATCAACCTCTTGTGTTGTTCGACATAGCGGTCGCGCAAGCGCATCGCATGGAACACGAGTAGATTCCCGCCGCCGACCTCCATGGCGACCACCTCCAGTGGGACGCCACGATCATCGAGTCCAAGGAACAGGATCACGTCAGTGACGTCACTGTCCGGCGAGTAGATCGGACTCGCGCAATGCTCGATGACATAGCGGGATCGTTTCAGGCTGATCCCGTGCCGAAGGGCAGAACGCGTGAAATGGAGGGCCAACTCACTCGCCTATTATGTGGGACACAAAACCGGCTTGTCGAGGACAGGATGGTGATGAGCGCTTCACCCGCGCTCACCCCTTGACCAGCCATCCTCCCTCGTGGTTATACTCTGGGTATGAAGACTGCCGTGTCCGTGCCGGATGACGTATTCGAAGGCGCCGAACGCCTTGCACGACGCGAGGGTCGCTCGCGAAGCGAGGTCTACAGCGCGGCCATTCGTGACTACGTGGCACGGCACGAGCCGGACGAGATAGCGGAAGCCCTCGATCGGGTCGTAGCCGACGTAGGGGAGGGGATGGATCCCTTCGTGACGGCCGCCAGCCGTCGAACCCTCGAGTCGACTGACTGGTGATCTCGCCGGGGGACGTGTGGTGGGCGGATCTGGCGGATCCCCTTGGCTCCGAACCGGGGTTCCGGCGGCCGGTGGTCGTCGTCCAGGGCGACAGCTTCAACCGGAGCGCCCTTCGGACCGTCGTAGCCGTGCCTCTCACCAGCAACCTCCAGTGGGCAGCAGCCCCCGGCAACGTTCGCTTGACCAAGCGGGCAACGGGTTTGCCTCGCGACTCGGTAGCCAACGTGTCCCAGATCGTGACCCTGGACCGTTCCTCGCTCACGGAGCGCGTCGGTACGCTGCCTTCAACCAAGCTGGAACTCGTCCTGTCCGGGATCGACACGGTGCTCGGCCGTTGACGACCGAACCCTTGTTCACGCCGCAGGCCTTCGCGCAGAAGTGGCGCGGCGTGACGACCACGGAGAAGGCATCGTCGCAGTCGCACTTCATCGACCTGTGCCGGATGCTGGGCGAGGCCACGCCGCACGAGGCGGATCCCACCGGCGAGTGGTACGCCTTCGAGAAGCGCGTGTCGAAGGCCGGGGGAGGGGACGGCTTCGCGGACGTCTGGAAGCGAGGCTTCTTCGCCTGGGAGTACAAGGGCAAGGACAAGGACCTGCGGGCCGCCTACGTCCAGCTCATGGACTACCGCGAGGACCTGGAGAACCCGCCGCTCCTGATCGTCAGCGACATCGAGCGGATCGAGATCCACACCAACTTCACCGGTCTCAAGCCGGTCGTCACGACGATCACCCTGGACGAGCTGGCCGGCGACAACCCCTCGCGCGCCCTGGCCATCCTGCGCGCCGTCTTCACCGCACCCGAAGAGCTCCGACCGCGCATCGAGCCCGCCCAGATCACCGAGAAGGCCGCCCGCCATTTCGCCGAGCTCGCCCAGAGCCTGCGCTCCCCCGGGCACGATCCCGAGGCCGTCGCCCACTTCCTGGACCGGATCCTGTTCTGCCTCTTCGCCGAGGACGCCGACCTCCTGCCCAAGGGCATCCTGTCCCGCCTCTCCCAGGCCTCCAAGGGCCGCTCCGACATCTTCTCGACCTCGCTCGGCGAGCTGTTCGCCAAGATGAGCCAGGCCGGCGGTCTCTTCGGCACGGAGGAGATCAGCTGGTTCAACGGCGGCCTGTTCGACTCGGGCGACGTCCTCACCCTGACCGGCACGGAGATCACGACCCTCCTGGAGGTGAGCAAGCTCAACTGGGCGCTCATCGAGCCGGCCATCTT
>JBKJXL010000201.1:0-2906 GCA_046716225.1 Candidatus Limnocylindrales bacterium
CGGCGGTACAGGTCGAGCTGGCGCTGCCGCTTCAACTTGGGCGATTGCGGGGCGGACATGGCTCTCCTGCGGGAGCTTGCGCGGTGCCGTTCACGACCGTGGCCTGAGACTGGGGTCGTGCCTCATCGTGCCATGTTTCGATGGCGGATGCCACGCGAGATTCGCACGGAACGGCGGCGCGTAGTTCGAATCGCCCACATCGAGCGTGCCGTACCGGTGCAATGCGCGCGCCTGACGCGCAGGCGAGGTTGACCGGTCAGGCCGGCGCGGCCACCCAGGTGGGCAGCTCGCGGGCGAGGGTCGCGAGGGGCAGCGAGCCGTGGCCCAGGAGCTGGTCGTGGAACTCCCGCAGGTCGAACCGGGCGCCGTCGCGCTCCGAGATATCGCGCCGCACATTATCGATATGGCGCAGGCCAAGCTTGTAGGTAAGGGCCTGCCCCGGCCAGCAGATGTAGCGGTCCGTCTCGATGACGGCATCGGTCTCCGACAGGCCGGCCGCCTGCAGGAAGTCGATCGAGCGCTGGCGCGGCCAGCGGAGGGCGTGGATCCCAGTGTCGACCACGAGCCGCCCGGCTCGCCACGCCTGCGCGTCCAGCATGCCGAACCGCTCGCCCTCGGTCCGATACAGGCCCATCTCGTCGGCGAGCCGCTCGCTGTACAGGCCCCAGCCCTCGACGTACGCGCCGCCGACGACCCGCGCGCCGAGCCGACGGAAGGCGTTGAGGTGCGGGTTCTCCGTCTCCAGCGTGATCTGGAAGTGGTGGCCGGGCGCTGCCTCGTGGTACGTCGTGCACGCGAGCTTGGTGTACTTGCGGCTCGGCAGGTCGTAGCCGTTGGCGTAGTAGATGCCGTCGCGCGTCCCGTCCGGGGATGGTGGGTAGTAATAGGCGAAGGGCGCGTCCTTCTCCTTGTACTCCTCGACCGCACGGACCTCGCACAAGGCCCTGGGCAGGACGCCGAAGTACTGCGGCGCGATGGCCATCGCCCGCTCGATATCCTCGGCCGCCCGGGCGACGAGCTCATCCTTGGACCCCGGGATGTTGGCGGGGTCGTCTCCGAGCGCCTGGCGATACGCCGCGGTGTCGTCGCCGAAGCCGGCGGCACGAGCGATCTCGCGGCGCTCCGACTCGATGGACTCCAGCTGCGCCAGACCGATGGCATGGACCTCGTTCGGGTCGAGGTCCTGCGACGTCCAGCTGCGGATGGCCGTCCGATACAGCTGCTCCCCGTTCGGGGCGGACCAGATGCCCGGATCCTCGCGGCTCGCGGCGAGATAGTCGCCCTTCAGCGCGTCGAGGAACGCCACATCGGCGGGGGTCACGACGTCTCGGACGATCTCGCGGACGCGCTCCCGATCCGACTCGGAGGCAACCTTGACCATGGACGGCACGAGCGCCGACTCGATCGGTACGTCCAGCATCCGCTCGATCTGGGCGATGGTCCGCTCGACGACGATTCGTGGCGCGGTCACGCCGGACGCAAGGCCCTCGGCGAGGGTCTCGATGTGGCCGCCCAGGTACGCCGGGTAGGCGTGCAGCCGCGAGACGAAGGCTTCGAACCGCTCGGCCGTGTCGGCCGGCTGGAACTGGGTCAGCCACGGCAGAAGCTGCTGCGGCCCGCTCATCTGGTCGACGGTCCGGAGCTGGTGGAAGCCCAGCTTGTCCTCTTCGATCTGCAGCTCTGCGACGACCTGGAGCATGTCGCGGGTGATCCGGTCTTCCGTGGACAGACCGTCGACCGGGATGGCGGCCGCCTCCGCCGCGGTCCGTTCCATCAGCGCCCGAACGATGGCACGACCGTGGGCCGTCGTGTCCTCGAGTTCGCCGGCCCAGCGATCGTCGCCGTAGAAACTCGCCAGCGTCGGGCTGGTCTCGAGTACTCCCTCCCAGAATCGGTCGGCCAGGGCGTTGACGGGCGAGTCGGGATCGGGGGTCAAGGTCACGTCGGTCTCCCGCTGAAGGCGCCGGGTCCGTGACCGGCGGCGCGAAGGGTTCGATGACCTACAGGGTACCGCCGCGGTCCGTCAGGTGCCTGTCGGCCGCCCGTCAGCCGCCGAACAGGGGCATCTGCTCGCTCGACCGTTCGATCGCCGGATCCAGCCCGAGCAACGGCTCGAGATCGGCCAGGTCCGGCACATCGGCCGACAGGAAACGCCGGAGGTGGGTGGACTTCAGGATGTGCCACGAGCCCTCATCGAGCGCGGCGCGCAGGAGCGGTGAGCGAGCGAGCTTGTACCGGACCAGCTCCGTGCGTTCGGCCGGGATGACAAGGAACCGCACGATCCGGTCGTCGGGCACGATCCTGGCGTGCTTACGCAGGAGCGGCTCGGCGAGCATCGCGGTCCACTCCACTTCGAACAGGAACGCCAGCTTGCCGCGGACGTACCAGACGCAGTCCACCTCGGCGAGCTCGTCGGTAGAGCGGCTGATCCCGCCCAGGTACGCATAGCGCTCGCGTTCGTGGAGGATGTCACCGAGACTGCCCGAACCCAACCGTCGACCGACCTGCGCGTTCGACAACCAGACGCGCAATCCCATCCGGTGGCCGCCGTCGGCAAGGGCCCCAAGCAGTTCCGTGTGCTCCTGGCTGCGTTGCAACAGGTCGTCCGGCGTGGCCAATAGTTCGGTCGGCCCCGTCCCCTTTCGGTAGCTGTCCAGGCACGCCTGGACGAGTGCCTCGTCGGGCAGGTCGTGGCCGACGAACTGCGACGAGATCCGGTCGTAGAAGGCCGCCTCGGTCAGCGGTCCCGCCGTCGACAGCAGGCTGAAGACAGCCCACTCCACACGATCCGCCAGCGGGGCGGAGGCGGCATCGCGGTCCGCTCGGTCCGCGAGCCACCAACGGCCTGGCTCAAGCTCCACGAGTCGGGTCTGCGAGGGCCGGTGCATCTCGTCGCGGATGAGGGC
>JBKJXL010000202.1:0-4358 GCA_046716225.1 Candidatus Limnocylindrales bacterium
CTGCAGGAGGAGCGCGACGGCCAGACAACCGAGCGCCGTATCCAGGCGGAACGGCGCGTCGACGGCCAGGGCGGCACCAAGCCCCACGGCGACCCCGCTCATCGCCGCCGGCAGGGTTGCCGGACGGATGGCCAGGAGCGAGATCCGGAACCGTGACGGCCGAGTGGCCGGGTCCGCGCCGGCGGGCGTCGGCAGGGTCACGGGCGTCGCGGGAACTTGCTGAAGTCCGGCGACCGCTTCTCCAGGAACGCCCGGGAGCCCTCGTGCGCCTCATCCGTCGTGTAGTACAGCCCCGTAGCGTTGCCGGCGAATTCCTGCAGCCCGGCCAGGCCATCGGTGGCCACGAGGAAGGCGGACTTCAGGAAGCGGATCGCGGTGGGGCTCATGGCCAGGATCTCGTGGGCCCACGCCAGGCCTTCGGCCTCCAGCTCGGCGAGCGGCACCACCCGGTTCACGAGGCCCATCGCCAGTGCCTCGGCCGCGTCGTAGCGACGGCACAGGAACCAGATCTCCTTGGCCTTGCGGTCCCCCACCAGCCGAGCCAGCAGCCCGATCCCGAAGCCGGCATCGAAGCTGCCGACCTGCGGACCCACCTGTCCGAAGATGGCGTTGTCCCCCGCGATCGCCAGGTCGCACACGACCTGGAGTACCTGGCCGCCGCCGATGGCGTAGCCGTTCACCAGCGCGATGACCGGGATCGGCAACGACCGGATCTGGCGCTGCAGGTCCAGGACGTTGAGCCGGGCCAGGCCGTCGCCACCGACATAGCCGCCGCGTTCCTTGTAGCGCTGGTCGCCGCCGGAACAGAACGCCTTGTCGCCAGCTCCGGTCAGCAGCACGCACCCGATGGAGGCGTCGTCCCGGATCCGCGCGAATGCATCGATGAGCTCCTTCACGGTCTCCGGTCGGAAGGCGTTGTGGACCTCCGGGCGATCGATCGTGACCCTGGCGACGCCGGTCCCGGAGTGCTCGTAGCGGATGTCATCGTAGTCGACCATGCTGGTCCAGTTGGCAGCGGTGGTCATGCGGCGGTGTCCTCCTTCAGGAATGCGAGGGCGATGGACCGGAACGTCCCCGGAGTCTCGAGATGTGGGGCGTGGCCGGCGCCGGCGATGATCTCCAGCCGCGCTCCGACGATGCCTGCGGCGACCGATCGAGCGCGCTCGCGGCCGGCAGGGTCCAGGTCCCCGGCGACGACCAGGGTCGGTGCGGTGATCGCCCCAAGCCGCGCCTGCAGGGGCTCCATGCTGCCCAGTCCGGCGCCGCGCAGGCTGACCGCCAGGCCGGCTGGCCTGTTCCTGAGGCGCTCCGCACGGAGCCGTGCCGCTCGCGCCGGCGGGAGCCTTGTGAGGCTGGCGAGGACCGGTTCGCGCTCCCATCCATCAACGAATGGCTCCATCCCGTCCCGTTCCAGACGAGCGGCGCGGGCTTCGTCGGCAAGGCGGCGGGCTCGGCGTTCCCCTTCGGTAGCGAGGCCCGCCGACGGGCTCTCCAGGACCAGGCGACGCACGGCTCCCGGGTGCGCGACGGCGAGCCGCAGCGCGACCCTCGCACCCAGGGAGTAGCCCAGCACAGCGGCGGGCGCCCACCCTTCCCGGCGCAGGATCGCGGCGAGGTCGTCGGCGGTTCGCTCGACGCTCACCCGCCCGGGATCTGTGGTGGTGCCGGTTCGCCCATGACCGGGAAGGTCCACGACGACCGTGCGGAACAGGCGTGCGAGAGCCGTCGTGTGCCCTCCCCAGCTTGCGCCGCGGCCCATGAAGCCGTGGAGGAGCAGCACCGGCTGCCCGGAGCCCTGGGCGCGGACCTCCCAGCGCAGGCCATGGACCAGCATCCCGCTCATGCGTGCGCCAATGCCTTCTCGACGGCGGCGGCGGCGGCGCGATGCAGCTCCACATTGCGCGCCCGGTCCGTCCGGAAGCCCAGGACGCGCACGCCTGGGCCCATGAAAGACGCGCTGAGTGCCTCGCGCAACTCGGCCGGACCAACGGACAAGTACTCCCCACCCAGGGCCGTCACGATCGGCCCGACTTCGATGCCGTGTGGCGTCCCGAAGAGTTCCTCGTAGTGATCCGGCAGGCCAACTTCGGGCGCATCGGTGGTGGCCTGGGGCAGGAACGAGAAGATCCCACCGCCGTCGTTCTCGATCAGGACGATGGTGGCCGACAGCCCATGCAGTCGGGCGGCCACCAGGGCATTCAGGTCGTGCAGGAACGAGACGTCGCCGACCACGAGCGTCACCGGCCCAAGGTCGGCCGCAGCCGCCCCCAACGCCGTCGAGACGACGCCATCGATCCCGTTCGCGCCTCGGTTCGAGTGCGGCCGAGTGGCGCGGGGGCCGCTCGGCAGCCAGGCGTCCAGGTCACGCACCGGCATGCTGTTGCCGGCCCACACGAGCGCGCCATCCGCAGCGGTTTCGCCAAGGACGGCGAATGGCAGGCCCTCGAATGGTTCGCCCCGGGACTCGACGGCGGCGAGCCAGGCCGATAGAGCGCGGTCCGCCGTCTCGTCGGCGTCGGTCCAGGCCCGCGCCCAGTCATCCGCCAGGGCGGCGATCCGACCACCTGCGAGCTCGTCGGCCAGCGCGATCGCCGTGGCCGCCGCATCGGCGTGGACGAACGTCGTAGCCAGGATCAGCGGATCGCTCCAGCCGCCATCGCCGTCGATCACGATCTGGGCCGGGGACGCCTCAGCCACGAGCGTATTCACGGGCTTGGACGTCGGAGTCGCCCCGAACCGGATCACGAGCTCCGGCGGGTGCGCGTCGCTCCACGAGCCGGGCCGCACCAGGTGATCGGCGTGGGCGAGGACCATCGACCGATCGTGCGGTCCGCAGCGCACGCCGGACAACGGATCGGCCAGGATCGGGTACCCGGTGGCGGCCGCGAGTCGGGCGACGGCGGCGGGAAGCGCGGGGTCGTCCTGGGGCCCAGCGAGGATAAGACCATGCCTGATGGCTGCGATCCGTGCAGCCAAGGCCGTGACGTCCGCGGCTGGAAGACTGCGATCCCCGGCGACCACGTCCGTGAACGGTCGCGCGTGCCAATCGCTCGATCCACCTTCGTCGAGTGGCCCCAGGGCGGCCGTCGGGACCAGCGGCTCGCGGAACGGGAGGTTCAGGTGAACCGGCCCAGGCGGGCTCCCCACGGCCATCGCGACCGCGCGCCCGACCACGGACCTGACGTGCCGCGTCATCTCTGGCGCCCCATCCGGCAGCGGCAGGTCCGCGGACCAGCGCGCGTACCCGCCGAACAACCGGACCTGGTCGATGGTCTGGGGGGCGCCTCGATCACGCAGCTCGGGCGGACGATCCGCCGTGAGGAGGACCAGCGGGACGCGGGCGTGGTACGCCTCCACTACGGCCGGCAGCAGATTCGCAGCGGCGGTTCCTGAGGTCACGATCACCGCGACCGGACGGCGCGACGTACGGGCCAAACCCAATGCGAAGAACCCGGCGGCCCGCTCGTCCAGGAGGACCCTGACGCGCAGCTTGGAGTGCGCCCGGACTGCGAGCGCGAGCGGTGTCGATCGCGACCCAGGGCAGACGATCGCGTGGTCGACGCCGGCCCGCACCAGCTCCTCCGCGATCGCGCGGAGGGCAAGGACGTCCGTCATCGGTCCATGTCCGCCCGCTGGCCAAGCGCCGCGGTCATGGTCCGAAGCTTCAGCCGGGACTCGTCCCACTCGCGCGTCGGATCGGAGTCCGCGACGATCCCGCACCCGGCGAACAGGGTCGCCTGCGCGCCCGACACGATCCCGCACCGAAGGGCCACCATCAGCTCCCCGTCGCCATCGGCGCCGAGCCATCCGATGGGGCCGGCATACCAGCCTCGATCGAAGCCTTCATGCTCCCCGATGAGCTCCAGGGCGACATCGCGTGGGGCGCCGCCCACCGCGGGCGTCGGGTGGAGCCGCTCCGCCAACCCCAGCAGGCCAGCCTCATCGCGCAATGTGCCGGTGATCCGCGTCTCCAGGTGCTGGACGTGTCGAAGCGGCAGGATGGCGGGCATCTCGGCAACCCGGAGCACCTCGGCGATCGGCGCGAGGCTCGCCCGGAGCGTATCCACGACCACGGCGTGCTCCTCGTGGTCCTTCTCGCTGGTCAGGAGGCCGTCCGCGAGCCGTGCGTCTTCCTCGGGATCACGTCCGCGCGGAGCAGACCCGGCGATCGCGACCGTCTCGAACGATCTGCCCTCGGTCCGCACGAGGCGCTCCGGCGTCGCACCGAGGAAGGTCGCGCCGCTCCGGACGAAGGCGAACGTCGTGCTCTCCGGGGCGGTCTCGGCAAGGTGGCGCAGAGCCGCGATGACATCGAGATCGGAATCGGCCTGGACGACGACGCGCCGGGCGAGGACGAC
>JBKJXL010000203.1:0-9289 GCA_046716225.1 Candidatus Limnocylindrales bacterium
ACATGGACCGGACCGGCGCTGTGCAGGAAGGTCCCCCACTGTGTCGCGGCCGGAAACACGAGGCTCGTGAACAGGAAGAGGATGGCCCCGAGCAGGAGCAACGGCCGGAGTGCGAACGAGCGCCAAAGCCACGGCAGGAGCACAAGGCCGACCAGCGAGATCGGCAGACCCAGCAGCAGCAGGACGTTGAACAGGTTGTGGGTGGTCCCCATCCAGCGCAGTTCCAGGAGGGCAGCCGGGCCCTGTGCCAGGTAGCGAGCGAGAGTCGGTCGATCGTGCCAGGCGAAGATGTCGATCCCCGACAGGAAGAGCGCGTTGGTGGCTGCACCATTCGGCAGCGGACTTCCCAGCACGACCCAGTTCCGGTACGCCCATGGGGCGAAGAACACGACCGCCACGACCGCCACGACTCCGATCAGGCGCAGACGAACGGGAGGAGGCGCCGCCGTCGCGAACCAAGCGATGCCGGCCCAGATGAGGGCGAGCCAGGCGGTCTCATTCCGGGTCAGCGCACTCAGCCCAAGCAGGATCCCGAGCCCGATGAGCCGCGGGTCGGCCAGCCGTCCGCCGCGCGGATCTCGGGAGATCCGGGTCATCAACAGGCACGCACCGAGGACTAGTGCGGTGAATGGCATCGTGGAATCCGTCAGGGCGGAGTTGAGGAGCAGGGGCAGGTAGACCGCCGCTGTCAGCCCTGTCCCGAGGGCGACCGTTCGAGCCCGGCCGGCCGACAGACCCCGCTCGGCGGCGACGTCCGATGCCAGCAGCCAGGCGAGCACCGGGACGATCGCCCCGACCACGACGGGCGAGACCTGCGAGGCCTGGAACGAGGTGCCGAACACCGCCATCGGGATGGCCGCCAGGAACGACGGCAGCGGCAGCCACACGTCAAAGGCCGCGTGTGGCGGGATCAGGTCCGGGTTCAGGAAGCTCCACAGCGCATCCGTCACGAGCCCACGGCCTTCGAGAAGGTTGCGCGCCACGCCGACGTAGTACGCGGCGTCCTCTGGCTTTGGAAAGACGATCGAGGAAGCGACCAACACCCGGACGACGAGCGCCAGGGCGAAGAGCAAGAGCGCCGTGACCACGGTCTCGCGACGGGTGCCGACCGCCGGGGCAGTCGACATCACGCCGTCCGTCGGGCGGATGCCCGGGGCAGCCGGTATCGGAGCGAGGGAGTACGCACGGCCGGTGCAGCGTATCACCGGGTCCCGCCTCCGACCCTGGTACGAATGGGCCACCTTCCGGGCGGCCCCAGGGGTCAGGTGTTGCGGCGAGCTACGAACATGACGTTGAACCGCAGGAGCGAGTAACCCAGACGCAGGACGGTCCAGCCGTCGAGCAGTTCGCGGACCTCGCCCGGCTGGTACTCGTTGTGGAACGGTTCGCTGTGGGGGCATGTGCTGGACAGGAACCGAAGCCGCCAGATCGCCGATCGCGCGGGAACGGAACCGATCAGGACGCCGCCGGGCTGAAGGACGCGCCGGAACTCGCGCAGCGCCATCGAAGGATCCGGGATGTGTTCCAGGACCTCCGTGCAGAGCACCGTCCCGAACGCACCGTCCTCGAATGGCATCGCCTCGATGTCGCCTTCGACAGCGTGGTACCCAGGCAGCCGCTGCCTGATGAGCTCCAGATTGCGTGGGTTGATGTCGATCCCGGTCGAACCGACGGGAAGGTGCCGAAGGTTGAGGCCTGTCCCGCAGCCGGCGTCGAGGATCGGACGGCCCGGCACCGCGTACCTGGTCGTCAGCTGCCTGACGACGCGGGCCCGGTTTCGGTGGAAGAAGGCCTCGGGACCGCGGAGATTGTCCGCGACGTCGACCCAGTCGTAGGTCTCGACATCCCGGTAGTAGTCCTTGACCCACTCGGACCAGGCAGGTGAGCCCGGTTCGACATCGATGCCGTGCGCCGCGTGATCGTGCTGTTCCATCGTTCCTCCAGGTCGGGATCCACGACTCGTAGTGTCATCGCATCGCCGTGTGCTGTTTCACCCCCGAAAGTCATGGACCGCGACACCACCGCCAGCCGGGTCGGCGTGCCCGGCGACACCGTACCAGCAGGCAGACGCGCCTAGCGCAGGGTCACGGCTCGAGCGTGATCGGGAGGACGACGAGTCCAGGGATGCCCGTCTCGAGTGGCAGCCCGATCCAACTCGGCCGATCTCCTCCGAGGATCGGCGCCGCGGCCGGCACGGATTCGCGCTTGTCCAGGACCAGCCATCGGATGTCATAGGCTTCGGCGACATCGCGGACGGTCGCCAGCGAGTCGTTGACCAGGACCACGCCGCCGTGGCCGGACCAGTACTTCGTCGACGCCGCGTCGATGGACATGACACGATCCGTGGCGGGCGCACCGGCCGCGTCAAGCGTGGCTGCGACCGCGACCGCCCGGTCTCGCCGCTGCTCCCAGGTCGCGTGAACCACGAGGGAACCGGCGACGGCGCACACCACCGCGAACCCGATGACGGCACCGAAGAAGACCCGCGTGGCGACCGCCGCGTCCCACGCGCGTCGCCGTGTGGCGACCCAGGCGACAGCCATGGCGACGCCCTCCAGGGCCAGGATGTAGCTGTACGGCGCGAGCGCGACGGCCGAGTGGATGAACGTGCCGCCCGGCACGTGGACTGCCGATACGAGCGTTGAGAACGCGAACAGGATCGTGGCATAGACGAAGAAGGGTCGCATGTCGTCGGATCGCCGCCGGCCCCAGCCGCCGATGACCATGAATGGCGCGAGGATGACCCCGGCGACGAGGGTGATGTAGATGGTGGATGCGGCCACCAACCCGCCGATGCGGGTCATCAGGAGCGGGCCGATCCCCATATCCAGCAGGTGGTCGAGGTTCGCCGGCGTCGTGATGCTGTTCCACTCACCGATGTCGCGGATGAACAGCACCTTGCCAGAGGTACTCGAGGGCGAGATCGATCCGAAGACGGCGGCCTGTCGCAGCCACCACGGCGCCATGACCAGGACGAATACGCCGACGCACGCGATCGCGGCGGCAAACGGGATCGAAGGGCGCCTCGACCCGCCCGATCGCCAGGCACGCCATCGATCAAACAGGAAGATCACGCCGAGGCTGCCCAGGACGAGCAGCCCGTCGTTGCGGGACAGGGTGGCGAGGCCGGCGAGGAGGCCGGCCATGATGAACGCGCGCCCGGATCCACGGAGGGCACGCGCCCCCATCCACAGCGAGGCGATGACCAACGGTTGGTACAGCGAGAAGTTGTCCGGCTGGACGAGATAGACCGCTGACAGGAGAGGGATCGCGGTCAGGAGGCCGGCCCCGACGGCGACGGGCTCGGACGCCCGGGCGTCACGGGCGATGGCCCAGGTCAATGGCGCGGCGATCGCGCCGACCAGGGCGAACGGTGCAGCGGACGCCCACGCCACGGACCCGAACACCGCCAGGAAGGGCAACTGCACGAGCGACGCCAGCGGCATCCAGTGGGCGTTAGAGGGGATCGGAAGCACTGGGTCCGGCGGGATGGCGCCACCGACCTCGGCGAAGATCCAGATGAAGTCCACGTTGAAGCCCTGTCCGGCCGTCAGCGCGTTCGCGACGTCCACGTAGTAGGCCGAGTCCGGGTACGCCGGGTTCGGAAAGTGCCAGATCAGCACGGCCCGGACGGCCAGGGCGAGCCCGTACAGGAGCAAGGGAGTACGCACGGCCGGTGCAGCGTAGCACCAGGTCACCGGCCCGCCGACAGTACAAAAGACTCATCCGTCCACATGCCTGTCGGCCGGATAGACTTCGCCGGATGTCAGACGCAGCCAGCCTGGCGCTCATCCTGCCTGCTTTCGACGAAGAGGCTCGCCTGGGGCCCGCCCTGGACGAGTTGTTCGGCTATCTCGGACGTCGAGGGACCCTTGCGCGCGAAGGCGCTCCGGGTGCGGCCGGCCTCCCGACGACGATCGACGTGCTGGTGGTGGACGATGGCAGCACCGACGAGACAGCGGCGCTTGTCCTGGCGCGACCGGAGGCGAACGGCGGAGGCCCCGCCGGCACCGCCCTGCGCCTGTTATCCGTGCCGCACGGCGGCAAGGGCGCCGCAGTTCGCGCCGGCATGCTTGCCGCGGATGCCGACCTCGTCGTGTTCACCGACGCGGTCATGGCGACGCCACCAGACCAGCTCCCGCTGCTCATCGATGCGCTCGCAGATCACGACGTCGCCCTCGGATCCCGGATCCAGCCGGACGGTTCCGACATGCGAACGAGCCAGCCGTTCTACCGCCGCGCGCTGGGGCGCCTGTTCCATGTCCTCGCGTCCGTCTGGGTCGTCGGGCCGGTGCAGGACACGCAGTGCGGATTCAAGGGCTTTCGCCGCGACGCGGCGCACGATCTCTTCGAAGCGCAACGGATCCGGAGCATCGTCTTCGATGTCGAGCTCATCTTCCTGGCGAGGCGCCGGGGGTATCGGATCGCGATCGTGCCGATCCGCTGGTCGGACCGGCGCGGGTCGCGGATGCGCCCGCGCGCGGGCCTCGCCCTGACCGTGGTCTGGGATCTGATCCGGATCCGTCTGCTGCACCGGGGCGTCAGGCGGATCGGCACGTGACGTGACCCGGGCGCGAGCGTTCCTGCCGCCCATCGCCGTCGTCGGGTTCTTCGCGACGACCCTCGCGATCCTGTGGAGTGGCTGGGCCACCGACACGCTCGGCTACGACTACCAGGCGTATGTCCAGGCGGCGCAGCGCCTGCTCGACGGGCAGCCGCTGTATGACCCGGCCGTGGATGTCGCCGGCGGGTTCGCGATCTTCCTGTACCCGCCGCCGTTCGCCGTCGCGTTCATCCCGTTCGCGTTGCTGGGTCCGGCCGGCGTGTGGGTCTGGACCGGACTCCTGGTCGCGTGCGTCCTCGCGGGGGTCGCGCTGATGCCCGTATCGCGCGACATCCGCTGGTTGATGCTCCTGCTCGCCGGGTTGGACTGGCCCGTCGTCTACTCGCTGAAGCTGGGCCAGGTCGGCCCGATCCTGCTCCTGCTCTTCGTGCTGGGCTGGCGCTGGCTTGACCGGCCGACCGCCCTCGGCGGCACCGTCGGACTGGGCGGCCTGGTCAAGCTGCAGCCACTGCTGCTCGTCGGCTGGGCGGCCCTGGTCGGTGCCTGGCGGACGGTCGCGATCGCGTTGGCCGCCGTCGCCGCAGCCTGCCTGCTGTCCCTGCCGGTGGTCGGCATCGGCGCCTGGACCGACTACGTCTCGCTCTTGCGGGCGGTCAGTGAGCCGGTCACGACGCCCCACAACTTCACGGTCGGGGCCGTCGTGTACCAGGCGGGCGTGACGGCCGGGGTCGCGACGACGATCCAGTGGGTCGGCGTCGCGCTGGCCCTCGTCCTGGCGGTCGTGGCCGCGCGGCGGCTGGCCCTGGCCGCCGGGTTCGCGGTGGCGGTCGTGGCGACGCAGCTGGTGTCGCCGCTGCTCTGGGACCACTACGCCATCGTGCTGCTGCTGCCGACCGCGTGGCTCCTCGCCAACGGGGCGCGGTGGGCCGTCGCGATCCCGCTCGCGACATCCGTGCTGCTGCTACCGATCGCGCCCGCGGCGGTCTACCCGGTCGTGTTCTGGGTGTCGCTCGTCGGTCCGTTCGTCGTGCGGCCTCGCCGGGGAGGCGCCTCGTGAGCCGGTCACCCGGGCGAGCCGTCGTCGTCGGGCTGGTGCTGATGGCCATCTCGTTCGTCGTCTACTGGGTCGCGGCACGCGACTTCGACGCTGGCCGCGGCGACTTCTTCTACCTGGCTGAGGCCTTCCTGAACGGCCGGACGTACCTCCTATTCCAGCCTGGACCGTACGACGTCATCATCGTGGACGGCCGGTTCTACGTGCCGTTCGCCCCGTTCCCGGCGATCGCGCTGATGCCCGTCGTGGCGATGCTGGGCGCTGTCACCGCGGACCAGGTCGAATCCGGGATCAACGCCGCGCTCGCGGCGGCGGGCGTCGGGATGGCGTGGTGGCTGATCGGTCGGATGGGCGTCAAGCGCCTCACGGATCGGTTCTGGTTGACCTTGCTGTTCGGGTTCTCGACGCAGGTCCTGTGGATCGTCACGCGAGGTGGCGTCTGGCACACCGGGCAGCTCATCGCGACGATCCTGACGTTCGCCTGCCTCATCGAGCTGTGGGGCGCCCGTCGGGCGTGGCTCATCGGGATCATGGCCGGCGCTGCGTTCCTGACCCGCGCCCCTCTGGCCGTCGCGATCCCGTTCTATGCGCTACTCCTCATGCCAGCTTCACGCGAGATCCCGTGGCGCCGCTGGACGTGGTTGACGTTGGGCGTGGCTCCGGCGCTCGTCTTCTTCTTCGCCTACAACATCGTCCGATTCGGGACGCCACTCGAGTCGGGCTACGCGCTGGCGACCCTGCCCGAGTGGCTCGAACGGCAACGAGCCATCGGCCTGTTCGCGCTGGCGCACCTTCCGATGAACCTGGACTACCTTTTGTTCCACCTCACGACGGTCGTGCCGGAGTTCCCCTGGTTCCGCCCTGACGGACTCGGCCTGTCCTTGTTCATCACCAGTCCCGGTCTGCTGTACGCGATCCGGGCCGACTGGCGCGACCGTCGAGCCTGGTGGCTGGCCGCGGCGGCCCTCTTCGTTCTGATGCCATCGCTCCTGTATTACGGTGGCGGGTGGCTGCAGTACGGCTATCGCTACTTCCTCGACTCAGTGCCGTTCGTGATCGCGCTGTGCGCGTCGGCCGCGGGGCTCCGCGGCCGGATCGGACGGGGCTGGCTGGTCCTGATCGTCATCGGTGTCGTCGTCATGGCCATGGGAGCCTATTGGGCCCATGTCATCTGACACGCCGGAGCGGCCTTCGCTGCTGGACCTGCTGTTCCGCCGTTCGATCCCGATCGGTCGGGTGTGGTTGCCGGCGCCCGGCATCCTGGTCCTGGCCGCGATCGGGGCGGTCTTCCTGATCGTCGTCGCAGTCTACCGGTGGCCGGCGCCGGCAGACGAACTCTCGTACTACATCGGTGCACGGCGTCTCATCGACGGCGTGCCCCTGTACGACCCGGCCGCGACGTCGGTCACACCCTTCGCCTACCGGTACCCGCCGCCCCTGGCACAGGCCCTGGTCCCGATCGCCCTCGTCGTGTCACCGGCCGTCTTCACGGCGATGTGGACGGTACTGCTGATGGGTTGCCTGTTCTGGCTCGCGGGCCGCGATGTCTGGATCATGCTCGCACTCATCGCCTTTCCGCCGATCGCCGTGGAGCTGTGGTTCCGCAACATCCACCTCGTCCTGGCGGTCCTCGTGGTGCTCGGGATCCGGCGCTGGTCCGGCTTCTACGCCGTCGGGGCCGCCATCAAGTTCGCACCCGGACTCGGCATCGCGTACCTCGCCGTCCGTCGGCGATGGCGCGAGGCTGCCGCGGGCCTGGCCGTCGGACTCGGGATCCTGGCGCTCAGCGTCCTCCTGAACCCGGCCGCATGGGCTCAGTTCGTCGACATCACGACGGCTCGAGGACCCCTCGACGTCTCCGGATTCGTCGCCGTCCCCTACGCGTTGCGACTGTTGGCCGGGATCGCGCTTACCATCCTCGCCGCGATCGTGCCGTCCCGCCGCCTGAGTGGGAGTCTCTTCGTCGTCGCCGTGACGATCGCCCTGCCGACATTGTGGTTCACCGCGTTGTCGATGCTCGCCGCCCTCTACCTCGTCCTCGCCGACCGCGGTGGAGGTGACCTCGAACGCGCTGGTACTGCTGGTTGGTTTTCGCCCGCCCGGGCATCGTCCAGGGTTGCCACTGCGCCGAACGAAAGGAACACCGACTAGATGCGAACGCGGATCCTCATCATCTTCGCGCTGTCCGGCGCGGCAGCACTCATCGACGAGATCGTCTGGTCTCGCCAGCTCGTCCTCGTCTTCGGCAACACGACCCAGGCCGTCTCCGCGATCCTGACCGGCTTCTTCGCCGGGATGGCGATCGGCGCGCCGATCGGCGGCCGGATCGCCGACCGGGTGCGGTCGCCCCTGCGGCTGTACGGGTACCTGGAGATCGCCCTCGCCGTCGTCGTCATCGCGACGCCGCTGACGTTCCGCCTGATCAACCAGGTCTATCAAGGGATCTACCCGAGCCTGGAGGGGTCACCCCAGGCGCTCGCGCTCGTCCGCATGGCGCTGGCCGTCCTTGCCCTGGCCCCGGCGACGATCATGATGGGAGCGACGCTCCCGTCGCTGACCCGCTACCTGACGCAGGACGGGCACCTCAGCAAGGCATTCGGCACCCTGTACGCGGCCAACATCATCGGGGCGATCGCGGGAACGCTGGCGGCGGGATTCATCCTGATCGAGCTGCTCGGCCTCACCGGGGCGCTTGCCGTCGGCGCCGGTTGCTCAGCCGTCGCCGGTCTCGCGGCGCTCCTCCTGGATCGACGTCATCCGGCGCCTGAGATCATGGACGCCGAGGACGGGGAGGCGCCGCAAGAACCGGTAGCTCCCGCCCACACTGGACGTCGGCCCCGCACCGGCCGGGTCGGCCTGGCGCTGACGATCGCCTTCGTCTCCGGCCTCACATCACTCGGCTACCAGGTCCTCTGGACCCGGATGCTCGCGTCGGGCACGGGCAACACGACGTATGTCTTCACGGTGATCCTGGCGCTGTTCCTGACCGGGCTGGCGATCGGCGCGCTGATCTTCAACGTCGTCCGCCCGCGGATCACGGATCCCACGCGTCTGTTGGCGGCGGCCCAGGTCCTGATCGGCGCGCTCGTCCTGTTCGGGCTCATCGTCGTGATCGGGAATCCCACGGTCATCAACCCAGGCGATCCCGTCGGGGTCCTCTTCTCCCTGTTCGGTTCGGCGATCCTCGTCGTGCTGTTGACGACGATCGTCCTGGGCCTGACCTTCCCAGCCGCCTCCGCGATGCTGTCGAGCGACCCGACCATGGCGGGACGCAGCACTGGGACGTTCCTCGCGGTCAACACGCTCGGATCGATCAGCGGCAGCTTCCTCGTACCGTTCCTGCTGATCCCGTGGCTCGGATCGCCGCATGCCACGGCACTCCTGGCCCTCGTGAACGTCGCCCTCGGCGTGTCGATCGCCTTGACGTCACCGGGGCCGAACGGGCATATCCGCCATGTCGTCCCGGTCACCGGGGGGCTCGTCGCCCTCGCGATCGTGGCGATCGCCCTGGCCCCGGGCAGGCTCACCTCGCCGAACGCGGCACTCCTGCGCGAGTTCGGCGCTGACATCTACGCCACGACGGAGGACGAGATCGCTACGGTCGAGGCGGGCCAGCTCCGGTCCACTCCCGAGCTCTGGGTCGCCGGCACGTCCATGACGCTGTTGACGAT
>JBKJXL010000204.1:0-10524 GCA_046716225.1 Candidatus Limnocylindrales bacterium
GTCCACCCGCAAGCCGGCGGCGACCAAGGCCACGGCCGACGTCGCGACCTCGGACGCTGACGCGCCCGCGGCCAAGCCGAAGCGAGCGTCCACCCGCAAGCCGGCGGCGACCAAGGCCACGGCCGACGTCGCGACCTCGGACGTTGACGCGCCCGCGGCCAAGCCGAAGCGGGCCTCCACCCGCAAGCCGACAGGCGCCGACGCGACCGACGCAGACGCCCCGGGGGCGGAGGTCGCCGCGGCCAGGCCGAAGCGGGCGTCCACCCGCAAGCCGGCGGCCGCGGACCCCGCCTGACGGTCGTGGACCGGGCTCGGACTCGAGGCCATCCGGCCGCCCTCGCGGCGATCGGATCGATGGTCCGGAAGCCGAGCCGGGCACCGCACGCCGTCCTCCTGTCCGGGCCTGGTGGCGTCGGCAAGTCCACGCTCGCCCTCGATCTGGCTGCTGGCGTGTTGTGTACGGCCGAGCCCGCGGATCGACCCTGCCGGTCCTGTCGCGGCTGCCGGATGGTGGACGCCGGCGGGCACCCGGACCTGCACGTCCTGGGCCCCGAGGGGCCTGGCGCGCAGATCGTCATCGGTGGACGAGACGCGAAGGCTCGCGGCATCAGGGATCTGGCCGACGACCTGGCCCTCATGCCGATGGAGGGAGGCGCGCGGGTCGCGATCATCGGGGCCGCGCACCGGATGAACGAGGATGCCCAGGGGGCCCTTCTCAAGACCCTCGAGGAACCGCCGGCCCGGGTCACCATCATCCTGTGCGCCGACGACGAGGATCGGTTGCTGCCGACGATCCGCTCGCGCTGCGCACGCCTCAAGCTGGGTCGTGTCGCGGCGCGCGACGTCGAGGCGATCCTGGCCGACCACGGCCTCACCGACACGCCGCTGGCCGGGCGCCTGGCACGGCTCTCGGGCGGTCGCCCCGGCCTGGCGTTGGCGTATGCGCGCTCGCCGGAGGCGGTCCGACGCAGGAGTGAGCTGGCTCGACGGCTCCTCGATCTGGTAGCGGCCTCGCCATCGGCCCGACTTGCAGCGATCCGGGCGTCCGGCCCCACGGCACTCGAGCTGATGGACGCGCTTGAGGTCGCGGCCGCGTCCGGCGGCGACCGGACCGCCGGGATGGTCGAGCCGGCCGTCGACGAGGCCGCTGACGAGGCGGGCAGTGACGACGGCCCGGCCCGGACCGTCCCGCCCGCTCGACGGCGCCGGGCCGCGGAAACGTTGATCGCGGTCTGGATGGACGTCGCACGCGACCTCGCCCTGGTGACCGCGCACGGAGACGCATCCGTCCGCGACCCGGACCTGCTCGAGGAAATCCACGCTGTCGTCGACGCGCTGGAGACCGATGCGCCTGCGCGCTTCCTCGCCCGCCTGGAGCGCGCGGCGGAGCTGGTCGCCGGCAACGTGTCGCCGGAGCTGGTGCTCGATACCCTCGTGCTGGCCTGGCCGGAGCCCCGCGCCGCCTGATGGACGAGACCCTCGTGGCGGTGGTCCATGGTCGAGTCCAGGGGGTCGGGTTCCGCTACTTCGTCCAGCGCGAGGCGACCGACCTCGGGCTGACCGGCTGGGTCGCCAACGAGCGGGACGGATCCGTGCGGTGCGTAGCCGTCGGGGGCCGCGCGCGTCTCGAGGCCTTCGTGGAGCGGCTGCGCAGCGGTCCGCCGTCGGCCATCGTGGATCGGGTCGACCTGCAGTGGCACACGGCCTCCAGCGCCCCATCGCCCTACTCGTCGTTCGGCGTGCGCAGCGGGGCCCACTCGGGCGACTGACCGTGCGTTCGCAGGTGCGTGCCCTGATCCCATCGGCGGTGCGTTCCCGGACGGGTGGGCTATTCCCACCGGGACCATCGTCGACCATCCTGCTGAGGATGGACCCGAACTCTCTCGCCGAGGAACTGCCGTCCCTGTATCGAGCCATCCTCGACCGGGTTGCCGAGCTCGAGGTCGCCGGACAGCGCGCGGAGGCAGCCCGCGTCCGGGCGTCGGCGACCCACATCTACTCGCGGGCTTGGGACGAGCGGGCTCGCCGACGACTGACCGCGCTCCTGGCCCAGAGTCATCGCCCGATGGCAGGCGAGCCCGTCCGCCGCGGTGGACAGGGACGCTTCCGCGGTAGACGCGCGAGGTCCGGCTCCGCCGTCGTGTCCTGACCCGAGGCCGACCGCCGCATCCGTGCGGACCCCGTACGCTACACGGGTGACCGAGCCCCGCCTCTCTGACGCCCTGGCCGGGGCGCTCGAAGCGTACGACCGACTGGCCTCGCTCGGCGAGGAGATCGAGGACGAGTGGTCGTACGTCACCGACCTGGCGACCGCGTGGCGTGACCGGCTGGAAGCGCTCGATGCCGCCAGGGGATCGTCGCCCGCCGGCCTCGCCGGACCGGCGATCGATCGGGCGATCGCGGAGGTCGACCTGATCACGGACCCGCATCGGGCGATCGATTGGCTATCGACCTTCCCCCAGGTCGTCCTCCTCGCCGCCGGTGAGCGGCCGTGAGGTTCCAGGACGCCGCGCGGGACGCTCGGACCGTCGTCTACGCGGGGATCCAGGCGGATCCGGTCGTGGCAACCGCCGCCTGGCTGCTGGCGGATGCCACACTCGCCCAACGGATCCTGGCCCGCGCGGTCATGACCGGCGAGACGAGCGATCCCGATGGCTGGCGGGTCGCATTCCCAACGCTGTTCTCCGATAAGGCCGACGTGCCGGCGACGCCCGAGGAGCGAACCAGATCCGAGGACATCCTCGTCTGCGCACTCCAGGTCGCGAATCGCGGCAACGAGATCCGCAACCAGCTTCGGGGGGCGATCGTGGAGGCGGTCACGGAGCGGCTGCTCGCCCGGCGCACACCGACCGGGTCCGTCCGTCGTGAGCGACGGATCCTGTTCGACGGGGTGCGGGCGGAGATCCACCCGTACGACGTGACCGTCGAGCGCGACGGGGCGGCCGAGGCGTACGACTGCAAGTGGGGCGCGCGGGGCATCAACGCGGACGTCCTCGATCAGCTCGATGACGCCCGGACCCACGCGACCGACGAGGATGAGAAGCTCGTCGTGGCGCTCGTCGTGTTCGATGCCCGGCTGTCGTGTGACGTGCGCCTGGCGCGCCAGACCGGGCCGACCGCCGACATCGGCGTGATCAGCATCGAGACGCTTGATCAGCTGGCGTCCGGTCGATGAGCGCCTCCCACGTCTGCACGGTGCCGTTCCGGGTCCGCTTCGACGAGGCCGGTCCCGACGGCCTGGTGCGAACGTCCACCCTCCTGCGATACGCCCAGGACCTCGCCTCACTCCATTCCGCCACGCTCGGCTTCGATCGAGCCTGGTACGCGGAACGTGGGTTGGCATGGCTGGCGCGAGCCGCGGCCGTGGCGATCCTCGCCCCGATCCACCACGGTTCGGCCCTGACCGGATCGACGCGCGTCGTCGGCGAGCGGCGCGTCTGGGCCAGGCGACGGACGGAGTTCCACGACGGCGCCGGGATCCTCGTCGCCTGGACGAACGTGGATTGGGTCCTCCTGGACGCACGCGGGGCACCGACCCGGATCCCGCCGGAGTTCGACGGTGCCTTCAACACACCGAAGGCCACCTTCCCGCTCGGGCGGGTCGACCTCGGGGCATCGCCGGCCGACGCCCGCATGATCGCGTTCGATGTGCGACCGCAGGAGCTGGACCCGATGGACCACGTGAACAACGCCGTCTACGCCGACTGGGTCGATGAGGCGGTCATCGCCGCCGGCGACCTGACGGCCGTCCGTGCCGTCCCTCGACTGGTTCGCCTGGAGTACGCCCGCTCAGCCGAACCGTCCGCGGCCCTGGCCGGGGCCGCCTGGCCGACCGCCGGCGGCTGGGCCTACCGGTTGACCGAGCGCTCGGGACTCGAGCTGTTGCGGGCGCACCTGCTGGCGTCCGTCGAGGACACCGCGCACGCGGCACGATCCGACTAGGACGAATGTACGGGTCGGAACAGGACGTGCGTTGGTGCACCGGCCCCCTGCCACGGGTGGTGCGTCCCCGAACCGGACCCACGGTGACGAACGCGTCATGGCGGTCCCAGGACCTCTGGTTCACGCTCCGCTCATCGGATGACGCTGCGGGATGCGGGGTCGCCGACCCGAGAGGGAGCCCATCTGCCGATGCCACCGCCGCGCAAACGGATCCAGGCCCGCCTGGCCGGTCCGTCCGGTCTAGCCGCCGCGCTCATGCTCGGCGCCGCGGGTCCGGCCTCGGCATCCGTCCATCGGGCAGCGGTCTCTGGACCCGGTCCCGGTTGGGCCCCGGCGGCCGCCGCGGCCTCCAGCTCGGCCTCTCCCGACTCGTCGCTGGGAGCCATCGCCGTCCTCGGCGCCTGCGGGCTCGCCGGCTTCCTCCTGCTGATCCTCGGTCGCCGCAAGGAGACCGAGGAGCCCGACGGCGCGACCGCGCCTGCGCCACCGGACCTCGAGGCGATCTTGCGCTCCAACGGTCCCGGTCCCCGTCCCGGCCGCGGTGGTGGCCCCGGTGGTCCGGTAGGGATGCTCGCGGGTCGATATCCGACGGCCGCCGCCACCGGCACCGATGGTGGTCCGCCCCCCATCTGGGTCAAGCGACTGAACGACCAGGCGCCGCCGCCGCCCGAGCCCGACCGTGTCATGGACGGCGCTTACCGCGGCTGAGCCCCGGGTATCCTCGGGCTTGTGGACATCCCACCGCAGCTTGAACTGACCGACGAACAGGCCCTGGGCGCCTCGGGCGGCCTCGGGCCGGGCGTCAAGCGTGCCATGCGGATCGTCCTGGCCCTGGCGCGGGCGTCCGGGGCCGAGCGGCTCATTCCGATCAGCCGGGCCCATGTGGACGGCGTGCTATACCACGGCCGAGCCAGCCAGGACTTCGTGGACTGGCTGACTGCCGTCGACGCCCGCGTCGCGGTCCCGACCACTCTCAACGTCGCTGCGCTGGACCTCGTCCATCCGTGGCTCTTTCGCGGGACGGAGGCCGAGGCGTCCGCCGGCCGACGCCTGGCTGACGGGTACCTGGCCCTGGGATGCCTGCCCACGATGACCTGTGCGCCGTACCAGGCGCAGGACCGACCGGGGCTCGGCGAGGACGTCGCGTGGGCCGAGTCGAACGCCATCGTGTTCGTCAATTCGGTCCTCGGCGCTCGCACCGCGCGGTACGGGGACTTCTCGGACGTCGCTGCCGCGATCGCAGGGTGGGTCCCGGACGCGGGGCTGCACCGGCCGGAGGCGAGGCTCGCTCGCCTCGTCGTCGAACTGGATCCGGACACGGAAGGCTGGCTGGCCGAGGAGTCGGGTGTCGGAGCCCTCGGCATCATCGTCGGTCGGCTGGCTGCCGGTCGGATCGCCGCGATCGTCGGTCTGCCGGACGAGACGACGGAGGATGCGCTCAAGGCCCTGGGAGCCGGCGCCGCCTCGTCCGGATCCGTCGCGATGTTCCACGCCGTCGGGCTGACCCCCGAGGCTCCGACGCTCGATGCGGCCGTGGCGCCCGACCGAGACCCGGACCGTGTCCGCGTGGATGTCGCTGCGATCAGGCGAGCCCTGGCCAGCCTCGCGACCGCCCCGGACGGCCCGATCGATGCCGTCGCGCTGGGGACACCTCACTTCTCCGTGGGCGAGTTCGAACGTCTTCGTCGCGCCATGGCCGAGACCCCCGGCCCGCTCCGGGTGGAGCTGACCGTGAACACGTCGCGGGGCGTCCTGGCCGAGATCACCGAGCGAGGCTGGCTGGACGATCTGGCCGCCGCCGGGGCGATCGTCGTGACCGACACGTGCACCTACCTCAGCCCGATCCTCAAGAACCCGACCGGGATCACGATGACGAACTCGGCCAAGTGGGCGTACTACGCCCCGGCGAACCTGGCCGCCCGCGTCGTGTACGGGACGATGCGCGACTGCGTCGCATCGGCCAAGGCCGGACGGGTGGTCAGGACCCAGGCATGACGACCGACACGATCCAGGCAGTCGCGCTGGTCCCCGGACGGGCGTCGGGTCCCGTCCTGGCCCTCGCCGAGCCGCTCAGTCTGTGGGGCGGCGTTGATCCGGCCACCGGGACCATCGTCGAGGTGCGTCACCCGGACGCCGGGCGGACCCTCGTGGGCCGCATCCTGGCGATGCCGGCGGCCCGCGGCTCGAGTTCGTCGAGCTCGGTTCTCGCCGAGCTGCTTCGCATTGGGGTGGGTCCGTCGGCGATCGTGCTCGGCGAGTCGGACGAGATCCTGGTGGTGGGCGCCATCGTGGCCGGCGAGCTCTACGGGTCGGTGTGCCCGGTCCTGCTGCTGGATCCTGAGTCTTACGCGGTGGCGGCTACCTTCGAGTCGATGGAGATCGACGCGGACGGCACCATCAGGCGCGGCGGAGAGGTGATATAGGTGGCGCGGGTCCGAGCGGCGCTGGCCGGCATCGCGAAACGGGATGCCGGCCGTGACCGCAGAGCGAGCTAGCGGATGACCGGATTCGCCACGTCGGCACCCGGTGGCACGCCGCCGGTCGTCCTGTAACAGCTGTCGCGAGCACCTCCCGCTCGGCTCGGGTCGGCGTTGGGCCCGGGAAGTCGCTGACGAGGAGTTCGTCGCCGAGGCCACGCAGATGGAGACCAAGGCCGGGCGTCCGCCGAAGTATGTAGCATCTGGTCATGAGCATCCCCACCGAACCCATCGGCAGCATCCCCCGTCCCCCCGCGCTCCAGGCAGGCATGCAGGCGGCGGCCGCCGGGACGATCTCGCCCGAAGCCCTCGACGCGCTGTTCGACGACGCCGTGCACGACACGCTGCGGCGCTTCGAGGAGACCGGATCGCCGGTCGTCACCGACGGCGAACAGCGGAAGCCGAGCTTCGCGACCTACCCGGTCGCTGGGCTGACGAACCTCGCACCGGGCGGCGTGACGATCCCGTTCGAGGATGGGCATACGCGCCAGCTGCCGCTCCTCACGTCAGGCCCGTTCCGGTACGCCACCAAGGCCTACTCCTACCTCGATCGCGTCACGGGGCAGACCAGCACGCGACTGAAGCAGGGTGTCATCTCCGCGTCCGCGCTGAGCCTCATGTATCCGGGCGACGGCATCGATGGGTATCCGCGCGAGGCCTTCATCGAGGACCTGGTCGCCGAGGCGGCCTCCGAGATCCGCGGTTGCGTCGAGCGCGGTGCGATCGTCCAGATCGACTTCACCGAGGCGCGCCTCTCATTGAAGTTGGACCCGTCCGGCGGGCTCCTCGATGCGTTCGTGGACCTCAACAACCAGGTCCTCGACCAGTTGACCGCCGAGGAGCGCGCGGAGGTGGGCGTCCATTCATGCCCCGGCGCCGACCGGAACTCCACCCACAGCGCCGATGTCGACTACGTGACGATGCTGCCCAGGCTGTGCCGGTTGAACGTCGACACGTTCTACGTCCAGATGGCCAGCGAGTCCGATCCCGAGCGAGCGCTCCAGACGCTCGGCGAGCTGGCGACCGGCAACCGGCGGATCTTCGTCGGGGTCATCGATCCGATCGACATGCGCATCGAGACGGCGGAGGAGGTCCGGGATCGGGTGTTACTCGCGGCGAAGTACATCGACCCTGAGAGGCTCGGGACGACCGACGACTGTGGGTTCTCGCCGTTCGGCGACGACATGTCCACCTCGCGCGACACGGCGTTCGCGAAGATCCAGGCTCGGGTGACCGGTACGGCGATGGCCGCGGAGGCGTTGGGGGTTTGAGCTCGGGCCGGCTCGGGCCGGTGTCCGGCCTCAGCCGCCGTCGTCCGGCGGCATGACCGCGACGTTCAGCCAGCGGTCCCCCGTCGCCCTGCGCATGACGAACGTCTCCGCGAAGGGGCCGGTTCGCTCGGAGGTGAGGGTCCCGGCCGCGTCATAGGTCTCCTCGACCATCGTGCCGCGGGCCTCGAGGCCCATGCTGAGCCCGTCCTGCCGGCCGAACGGGACGATCAGCGAGATGTCCACGGAATCGATCAGATAGCGGACGATGGTCGTGGTCCCGGTCGTCCTCGCCGTCTTGAGCCGCGCCCGCATCTCGTCGAGCCGGTCTCCGTGGTCCACGGCGGCGAGGATCGTGTCGTCTACTCGCAGCAGCGCCTGGTTCTCGAGTTCCAGGTTCTCGGCCAGTGTCAGCACGAGCGCCTGGGCACCGGCGCCGGCCATCCCGTGGTCGAAGTCGATGACGTCCGGGTCCACGGTGATCGTGGGGAAGGTCGTCGGATCGACGTCGTGCGGGACGCGGTCCAGGATCGCGCGACTGTCGACCGGGGCGAAGGTCCCGCGGGCCGGGGTCCCGGCAGCCACGATCCCCACCCCGATCCCGAGCACCGCGGCACAGATGAGCCCCACGCGGAGCGTTCCCCGCGCGAACCCGGCCCCGGTCCCTCCGGTCGCGAGCCGGGTCGCGAACCGGCCGAACTCGTCCGCTGCGGTCCGCGGCTCGGGCATCACCCTGTCCAGGATCGGGCGCGCGGCGCAGATGATGACGAGGCCGGTCAGCAGGGCCACCTTCGTGCCGAACTCGTCGGTCTGCGGCGCGATCAGCAGGGTGCTCACGATGGCCACGAGGATCGCGAACACGACGCGCCCGACGCGTCCGGCCGGGACGGTCCTGGGGTCCGTGATCATGAAGAACAGGAACACCATGACCTCCGGCGAGGTGACGATCACGCGCCAGAAGTCGGATCCGCAGACCGGGGCGAACGCCCAGTTCGCGGTCATGCAGTGACCCGATCCGGCCAGGAGTCCGATGCCGACGGCCAGCGCGATCCAGAACGTCCCCGCGAGCGCGAGCAGGTGCAGACGCCGCGTGATGAGCAGGCCGCCGCCCAGGATCGCCGCGTAGGCCGCCAGGAGGGCCGGGTCGAGCGGACCCCACCAGAAATCGAGCGGCTCCACGCGCGCACTGCCCAGCACGATGAATGCGACGACCAGCCCGAAGTTCGACGGGTTGAACACGTGCGACCCGCGGTACCGGATGACGTACTTGCTCAGCAGCGAGAAGCCGGCGACGCCGGCGAAGATGTACCAGCCGTCGGTCGTCCAGGGATCGTTCGGGGGCGTCCCGACGACCCGCAGGATGAGCGCGACGCCGCTCCCGGTGAGCATCGCGCTGGCCGGCCAGACGAAGGCGCGGCTCTGGCGGAAGGTCAGCGTCACCTCGATGATCACGCAGGTCAGGATGGCTGCGAGGATCTGCGGCACGCTCACCCGGAAGCCGAGTGCGACCTGGCCGAGGACGTGGATCGTGATGATCACGGCCGCAACGTGCAGGCGCGGGTCGCGCACGCTCGGCAGGATCAGCGGGTAGGAGGTGCCACCGACGGCGAGCGTGCGGGCGGTCATGCCGTGGGTCGGCACCGGGGTGTGGATCGGCGCACGTCGATCATCGGCGCAGTGTAGCGGCCTCCCGGATTCGGTCTCGAGTCGCGGGCAACCCCGTACTCCTTGGGGGCGCACGCCCGCAACGTTGACCCCATTCGAGCCATCGACGGCCGTCGATGCGGCGCACACGATCGACCCGTCCACACCATTCCAGCGTGAGGCGAGGTCGAAGGATGCATCGGCGTATGATCCGGCGAGCGGCAGCGGCGGCCATCGTGATGGTCGTGATGGCGACGGCGACCGCGTCCGCCGAGTCGATCGTCGCGGACGCCGATTCCGTCGCGACAGGCGATCAGGCGACCGTCGATCTCGGCAGCGCCGCCCCGGGCGAGGATGTGCCGGTCGACGTCACCTTCCGACTCGATTGCTCGGGCACGAGCCACGTCGACGTTGGCCAGAGTGTTCGTCTCACGCCCGGCCCCCGCGTCATCCCGCCCGGCGGGTCGTACAGCGTCGGCAGTGTGACGCTGTTCCCGGGTGCCGGCTGGCCGGCCGATGGCAACGCGTGCCCGTCGGACCTGCCCGCGGTGATCGGTATCCGTCACATGATCGTGACCGCCCCGACCGAGCTGGGCACCGATCTGCGCTACGTCTTCTCGTGGAACCGCTCGCTGGTGCCTTCGACCGCCGGCGACGCCGGTGTCCTCGACGGAGCGAATCCAACGGTCACCTTCATCCTCGACGTCGCTGAGAACACGCCGCCGTCGCTCACCCTGCCGGTCGCTTCGACGGTCGAAGGGGCCACGACTGGCGGTGCCTTGGCCGCCTATGACGTATCAGCGTCGGATGCCGAGGACGTCACTGCCCCGACGCCCGTGTGTAGCCCGACCATCGGTGCCGTGTTGCCGCTCGGGACCTCGACCGTCTCCTGCTCCGTCACCGATTCCGGCGGCCTCACGACCGAGGGGACGTTCGACTTCACCGTCGTGGACACGACGGCACCCGCCCTGGCCGCGATGCCAGCCGACCAGTCGCTCACGACGGCCGACCCGGCCGGCATCAGCCTGACCTATACGCTGCCGACCGCGACCGACCTGGTCGATGCGGATCCGACGGTCGGCTGCTCGCCGGCGAGCGGGAGCCTGTTCCCGGCGGGCTCGACCACCGTGACCTGCACGGCCACGGACGATACGGGCAACAGGTCCAGCGAATCCTTCTTGGTGGGCGTGGAG
>JBKJXL010000205.1:0-2583 GCA_046716225.1 Candidatus Limnocylindrales bacterium
GCCGGAGCGCGCAAGCTCCAGCGATGCACGACGACGATCCGGGCGATCACGTCAGGCCCGCGTCGCCGGCCGAGGCTGACGACGTCCGAGCGATGCACGAGGCGACGCGCCGAGCGTGGGATGAGGCTGCAGAGCGCTACGAACGCTGGTTCGACGAGGCCGTCGCCCTGATCCGGTCCGGCGGCGTCAATCTGTTCGGCGCCGAGGTGGAGCTCATCGGTGACCTGCACGGCCGGTGTCGCCGCGCGATCCACCTGAAATGTGCCGGCGGACGCGACACCCTGTCGCTCTGGAATCTCGGGGCCGACGAGGTGATCGGCGTGGACTTCAGCGCCAGGATGCTGGACCTCGCGGAACGACTGACCGCCGCCACGGGCGCACCGGCGCGCTGGGTACACGCCGACGTGCTGGACGCGCCCCACCGACTCGACGGGACCGCCGACCTCATCTACACGGGTCGCGGCTCGCTCATCTGGCTGCAGGACCTCGACGCCTGGGCGGCAGTCGTCGCACGGCTCCTGGCGCCCGGCGGGCGTTTCGTCCTGTTCGAGGGCCATCCGGCCGAGTGGCTCTTCGATGCCGACGAGGACGGCCGCTGGGTGGCGACCGACTACGACTATTTCGGAGGTCCTGAGGCGTCGAAGGGCTGGGCGCCCGAGTACATCGATCGCCTGTCGATCGACGACGCCGACCAAAGCTGGAAGTTCGCGCGGGCCTGGACGCTCGGTGAGATCGTCACGGCCCTGCTTCGGACCGACCTGCGGCTTGAGGCCGTCACGGAGTACCCCATCGACTGGTGGGGCGGCCACGACGACGTTCGAGCCGAGGATCGGGGACGGATCCCGCTGTCGTTCTCGATCACCGCGCGACGGGTCAGCTGTGAGGCCGGATCGCCCTAGCCGAGGGCCTCGAACGACCCGTCGGCGTCCCGCCTGACCGACGTCGTTCCGACGATCGCGACGCGGTCGATGGGGCCGTAGATGTGCGGGTACGGCTCGCCCGGGTCGTCGTATCGCCACGGGCTGGTCACCCGATCGAGGTCCACGGTCAGGGCGAGGAAGTCGCGCGGATCGTCGCGGTAGTGACGGTTCGCGGTCGCGATCAACGCGTCCGCACCGTCCGTGCAGTGGATGAAGCCTTCGTCGTCGAGTGACGGCCGGTGCAGCGGCGCGTCGGGGTCGACCACGGCCCAGACCTCGACCGGAATGAGGTGGTAGGTCGCGGGCATCAGCCGGGCAGCCGATCCACCGACACCCAGGCTCGGTCGAGCGCCAGGTGGATGACCGTCGGTCCGTCGGCAGCCAGGGCCTGGCGCAGCGCCGGCTCGAATTCGGCATCGGTCTCGACGCGGACGCCGTCCGCCCCGAACGCGCGCGCCGCGGCCGCGAAGTCGATCGGTCCGAGTTCGGTCGCGACACCCTGGCCGGCGCCGCGCTGGTCCTGCCACATCCGGATCGTGCCGAACCGCTCGTTGTCGAACACGAGGACGACGACCCGGGCGTGCTCGCGGACCGCCGTCTCGAGTTCGGTCAGCGTCATGGCCAGCCCACCGTCTCCGGTGAGCGCGACAACGGCCCGGTCCCGCTGCACGAGTGCCGCGGCGATCGCGGCCGGCAGGCCGTACCCCATCGCGCCGGACGACGGCCCGAGGAACGTGCCCGGGCGACGGAACCGGAACCCGCGGCCCGCCCAGCCGGCGAAGTTTCCGGCATCGGTCGTGACGATGGCGTCGTCCGGCAGCACGGACCGGAGGGTCGTCACGATCCGGCCCGGGTGGACTCCCGGCCCGGCCCACGGCGTGTCGTCGACGACGGTCCCGGCTTCCCAGGACGCTCGATCGGCGGCGTTGTTCGTGTCGCGGGTCGCCAGCGCCGCGGCGTCGAGGACGCCCCGGCTGACCAGGATCTCGTTCGCAGCCCTGAGGAAGGTCCGTGCGTCCGAGGTGATCACCCGTTCCGCGGGCGGCAGCCCGGTGGACGGTCCCGGCTCGATGTCGACGTGGATCCAGCGCGTCTCCGCCGCTGGCAGGGTGTAGCCGTACGACGTGGCCTCACTCAGGCGCGACCCGAGCACGAGGATCGCGTCGGCCGTCGCCAGCCGCTCGCGGACCACGCTCGGTGCGCCGAGCCCGGCCATCCCGAGATACAGCGGGTGCTCGTTCGAGATGACATCGGCGTGCCTCCACGAGGCGATCACCGGCACGTGGAGCAGTTCGGCGAACTTGATCAGCTCGGTCGAGGTGCGCGCCCGCAGCACGCCGGCCCCGGCCAGGATGACCGGCCGTTCGGCACCGGCCAGTACATGGAGGACGCTGCGGATCTCCGCATCGGACGCTCGGGCGGCGCCGGCCCGCGGTTGGACGACGGGATCGCCGTCCGGGGCGATCTCATCGAGGAGATCCTCGGGCAGGGCGAGCAGGACCGGTCCCGGGCGGCCACCAAGGGCCTGTCGGACGGCCTCCGTCATCACGGCCGGGATCTCCGCCGCGGACATCGGTTGCGCGGCCCACTTGGCGAGCCCACCGAGCGTGGCGACCTGGTCCACCTCCTGGAACGCCTCACGGCCCAGGAACTCACGCTGGAC
>JBKJXL010000206.1:0-2902 GCA_046716225.1 Candidatus Limnocylindrales bacterium
TCCGGATGCTGCCGTGCCCTGGCCGACGGTCGCCGCGCCCGTCGACGGGCGCCCGATCCTGTCCGATAGGGTCCGATCCAACCCCTCGCTGGCGGCCCTGGTGGTGCGCCTGCGCCCCGGACCCTGACCCGACGGGCCTACGCCCGCTCGGGACCATGCAGCGATTGAGCCTGGCGACCTGACGGAACACGCTTCGAGACCGACCCACCCGGTTCGCCCCGCCCGGAGCTACATTGCGCAAGACCGTCGCCACCCAGATCCTGACCCTGGTCGCCCCGCACGTCACGTTCGTGCCGGCCGTATCGGCCATGCCGGCGGCGGCCCAGCCGAAGGTGGTCATCATCGTCGGGGCGACGCATTCCACGACCGCGAAGTACCGCAGCTACGCGGACATCGCGTACGCCGAGGCGCGCAAGTACACGACCAATGTGGTCAAGGTGTACAGCCCGTATGCGACCTGGTCCAAGGTGAAGTCGGCGACGGTCGGTGCGAGCGTGGTCATCTACATGGGCCACGGCAACGGCTGGCCGAGTCCCTACACCTATGATCCGCTGTACACGACCAAGAACGGGTTCGGGCTCAACGCCACATCGGGCGCGGGTGACTACAACACCAAGTACTACGGCGAGCCCTATGTCTCCACGCTGGACCTCGCCGACGACGCGATCGTCCTGTTGCACCACCTGTGCTACGCCGCCGGCAACTCCGAACCCGGCCAGGCGGCGCCGTCGGTCTCGGTCGCGCGCCAGCGCCTGGACAACTACGCCGCGGGCTTCCTGAAGGCCGGCGCGTCGGCGGTCATCGCCGACGGCCATCGCGGACCGGCGGATTACCTGCGAGCGCTGTTCACCACGAACAAGACCATCGAACAACTCTGGCGCACGCAGCCGAATGCCCAGGGCAACTTCGTGTCGTTCGCCTCGAAGCGGACGCCGGGCGCGACCGCCTTCTCGGATCCCGAGACCCCGACCTCCGGCTTCTATCGCTCGCTCGTCGGCGATCGGAGCGTGACGACGTCGGACATCCTCGGCGACAGCTACGGCAGCACCTCCGGCGACCCGGCGAACCTCCAAGTCCCGGGCAATGCCGCGGTCGGCACCGATGGCGCCGGTCTCCACAGCGATCCGGCCACGCTGACCCCCGCCGCGGCGACCGAGCCGGACAGCGTCCTCCCTGCCGGGACTCGCCTGCGCGTCGTCGAGTCGGCCGGGATGACCGCCACCGATGGCTCGTCGGTCGTCCGTGTCGAAGGCCTGGACGACGAGGCGATCGACGGCTATGTACAGGCCGGCGACCTCCTGCCGCGCGACAGCGCCCCGCCGGTCGTCCGTTCGCTCATGACCGACGGCCGGTTCTCGCCGAACGGCGACTCGATCGCCGACACCGCGACGATCACGGGACGCCTGTCCGAGTCGGCCGATTGGACGCTCCGGGTTCGGGACGCAGGCGGCACCGTGCTGTATGCCCGCTCCGGCTCCGGCAACACGTTCAGCGGGACGTGGGATGGCAGGGACTCGAGTGGCGCCGTCATGCCGGAAGGGTCGTTTGCCGTGAGCCTCACGGCCCCCGATGGTTGGAAGAACGGCCCGACGACCGCCAGCGCGTCGGTGGCGATCGACTTGACGCCGTCGCAGCTCACCGCGCTCACGCCGGACGCCGAGACCGTCAGCTGGTTCGCCCCGAACGGCGACGGCTCGCGCGACACGATCGCGCTGACCGCGACCAACTCCGAGCCGGGCAGCTTCACGGTCCGAGTCCGCAACAGCGACAACATCCTGGTCCGCCTGTTCACCGTCGCCAGTGGCACCGGGCCCACGAGCGTCGTCTGGGACGGCAAGAACTCGAGCGGCGCAGTCGTGCCGGACGGCCCGTACATCATGCGGGTCTATCCGGTTGACGCATACGGGAACGCCGGGACGTGGGCGGAGCGGACCGTGAACGTCGTGGCTGCACTCAAGTCCGTGAAGAGTTCCGCCGCCGTCTTCTTCCCGCAGGACCTCGATTCGATGGCGAAGACGACGACGCTGTCCTTCGTCCTCGTGCGGCCGATGACCATCACCTGGACCATCCGCGATGCGGCCGGCGCGATCGTCGACACGCGCCTCGCCGGCATCGAGCGAGCGGCGGGCACGACGAGCCTCGTGTTCGATGGTCGACGCACGGACGGCACGATGCTGCCACCCGGGAAGTACACGTCGTTCGTGAACGCGACGGACGGCACCCTGACGGCGACCCAGGCGGTCTCGTTCGAGGCCGATGCGTTCGCCCCACGACTCTCCGACACGACGCCGGCTCGCGGTCAGTCCGTCACGCTGTACGTCACCTCCGCCGAGCCGCTCTCCGCGACCGCACCCCGGGCCTACGTCTATGAACCCGGCCTGGCGGCCTGGAGCGTGGCGCTCACCAAGACCGGGACGTACACCTACAAGGCGACCCTGGCCTTGAAGAAGGGTGGCTCCGCCGGTACCTTGTCCATCAAGATCCTCGGGACGGATTCCAAGGGCCAGATCCAGCGATCGACGCGGACGTTCCCGCTGAGCTGACGTGCGACCCCGCCGGACCGGCCCGGACCACACGGTCCCGCACCACACCGGGACCATCGTCGAGTAGTCACGGCACTCCGTCGCGGCTACGGTCAAGGCTCCACCGACACGCTGAGGAGCGCCGTGCCGATCTCCCGTCGCCGCCAAGGCCACCCCTGGATGTCGCGTGGCGCTGCCCTCGTCCTCGCGGCCGGGCTCCTGGCCGGCCTCGCGCCCGCAGCCGCCCCGGCCCGGTCGCTCGCCGCCGCACAGCGCGACACGTCGGCGGGAGGACTCGCGCCCTCGATCCAGTACGAGGAGGCGATGGCCCACGCGAACGACCGCATCGCGTTCCAGGCGGGTGCTCGGGTGACCGTCCC
>JBKJXL010000207.1:0-2526 GCA_046716225.1 Candidatus Limnocylindrales bacterium
CGGCGGACCAGGCGACGACCGCGTCGTTCAGCGCGACGGAGTTCGGGCGGACGGCCAGGCGATCGTCGAGACCGCGGATGCCGGCGCCGAGTTCGGCGATGCGGCCACGATAGGCGGGCTTGTCGCCGTTGGTCCGGACGGACGCCGGGTAGACGTCGAAGTAGCCCTCGGTGCTCACGACGATGCGCGCTTCAGGCGGGGAGAAGGACGTTCGAGACATGGGTGGGAATTCCGATCCATCGCGCGCAGCGGACCACGAACCGTGCGTCCGGCGCCTTCGATCTGGGCTCCACCATCAGGCCCCGGGGCGATTCCGTCAAACGTGTCGCGGGGTCGAGAGCGTCAGTCGACTACCCGATACAGGTGCCACAGACCCGGCACGCCCTTGAGTTCGTGCTCGCCCGCATCCTCGAAGACGAGGCCCGAACCTGATGTCAGGTCCTTCACGGTCGAGCTGACGAAGACCTCCGAGGGCTCGGCGAGCGCCGCGACGCGGGCCCCGGTGTGGATGGTGATCCCGCCGACCTTGCCGTTGACGGCCTCGATCTCACGCCTGCGTGAAGGGAACGAGTTCATCGCACTCGTCGGCTACACTACGCGTCCGGCGCACATGCCTCCAGATGAGAGAATCCCCACCGATGGCCACATGACCAACCTGGCCGGCCCGCGACGGTTCGGTCAATTCCGAGGCCATTCGGAGCCAGACGCGACACGATGACTGCGCCCGTGTCCAGGTCCGGGGAGGACTGGCGCCTGACCCGGGCTCGCCGGCCGCACCAGGAGGGGTTCGTCGATCGGGACGGGGTGCGAATCCACTACGAGGTGTTCGGGAAGGGCACGCCCTCGATCCTGATCCTGCCGACCTGGTCGGTCCTGCACTCGGCTCACGGCCGGTTCCAGATCGCGGACTTGGCACGCGATCACCAGGTGATCACATTCGACGGTCGAGGGAACGGCCGCTCGGATCGCCCGGCCGGGCGCGATTCTTACGGAGTCAAGACCTTCGCTGACGACGCCATCGGCGTCCTCGACGCGACCGGGACGGACCGCGCGGTGGTCGTCGCCTGCTCGCGGGCGACGTATTGGATGGTCGATCTCGCCGCGCGGTATCCGGACCGGATCGTGGCTGGCGTGTCCAGCGGCACGAGCATCACGCTCGACGCTGAAGAGCCGGAGGACCCTGACGCGGTCGCATTCGACGAGCCCTACCGCTCCACCGAAGGGTGGGCCATGTGGAATGCGGCCTACTGGCGCGATCACTACGAATCGTTCCTGCGCTTCTTCTTCAGCCAGGTGTGGACGGAGCCGCACTCGCAGAGCGTCATCGACGACAGCGTCGCCTGGGGTCTGGAGACGGCGCCGCACACGCTCATCGACACAGTCGGCGCGCCGACCTACACGGAGGAGGAGATGGTCGACCTTGTCGGCCGCGTGCACTGCCCGATGCTCGTCATCCACGGAGGCAGCGACAGCGTCAGCCCGGTGGAGCGCAGCGTCCGCCTCGCCCGGGAGGTCGATGGGCGACTCGTCATCCTGGATGGCGCCGGCCACTGCTCGGGCAACCGCGAACCCGCCCGATTCGACATCGCCGTCCGCGAGTTCCTGCGATCGCTCGGGCCCGCGGACGCGGAGGCGGCGCGACCCGTTCGGCGCCCGAGCCACCGGCCGAGGGTGCTGATCGTGCCCGACGGTGCGGACCCGACGGCGGTGGAGCGCGATCGGTCGATCGTGGCGGCTCTTCGCAGGCTTCGCCCGAAGGTCGATGTCGAATGGCTGGCGCCACCCGCCTCGCGGCAGTGGCTGGAAGATCACGATGAGGTCGTCCATCCCGCGAGCGACAAGCTGCTCTGCAAGGTGACCGTCAATGCCGCCCGACCGGGGGGACCGAAGGCCACGGACTACGACGCGTGGCGACGCTCCGATGAGGCCCGGTTCGCCGACTTCATGCTCTTCGACGACCTGGTCACGGCCGAACCGTTCGATCTCGTCGTGGCCGACGGAGCCTGGCAGATCGATCACTACCTCCACGAGGCACCGAGCCGGAAGCGGTTCGCCTTCGCCTGGCTGACCGATCAGATGGGCTGGCCGGCCGGACCGGACGCCGATGCCGCGTCGGTCCTGCGGGTCGCCGACGCCAACGCGGCGATGATCGACCTTGCGGAGCGAGGGCCCGACGTCCGCGACCTCGCTGTCTTCCTCGGCGCCCCGGCCGATATCCCCGACGAGCTTCCAGGCGTCGACGACCGCTCCCTCCGCACCTGGGCGCAGTCGCACTTCACCTTTGCCGACCCGACGGCAGGCGGCATCGACGACACGATCGCGACCCGCATCGCGTCGTTGCTTGACGGGTTACCGTCCGCCCGGTGATGTGGGGCGGACCTGGCCTTCGCTCGCGAGCAACGGTCCGAGTCCGTCGCCTCGAGCCTCGCGGTGATGGCGCCGGCGGCCATTGGGGAGTGGTTCGACGTCCCGGGCCGGAGTCCGCCGTCGTCGTGGTCGGACGTGAGCGCCCAACTATCCATCGAT
>JBKJXL010000208.1:0-3252 GCA_046716225.1 Candidatus Limnocylindrales bacterium
CCGGATCGACCGTGAGGCCGAGCGCCAACACCTGGCCCGCGTAGGGCATCCGCTGCGGCAACGCGGCGTCGCCCTGGATCAGCGCGATCTCCAGGGCGCGCTCGACGCGTCGCGGGTTGCTGCGCTCGACGCTGACTGCGAGCGAAGGGGCGATCTCCACGAGGCGGCCATAGGTCCGCTCGAGCCCGTCGGCTGCCAGATCGGCGCGGACCTGGGCACGGATCGCCGGATCCGCCGGGAGGCCGGCCGTGTCGAGCCCCTGCATGACCGAACGCAAGTAGAACCCGGTCCCGCCCACGAGGATCGCGAGGCCCTCGCGAGGCGCAAGCGCCGCCAGGACGTCCGCCACGTGCGCGTTGAATGCCGCGACCGTGAAGACCTCGTCGGGGTCGACCAGATCCAGCCCATGGTGGACGAGCCTGGCGCGGTCCTGGGCGGTCGCCTTGGCGGTGCCGATGTCAAGTCCGCGATAGACCTGGCGCGAGTCGGCGGAGATGATCTCGACCACTCGACCGTCGGCGATGAGCGACTCGGCCACCTGGATCGCCAGTCCGGTCTTGCCGGTGGCCGTCGCGCCGCCCAGGACGATGAGCGGTGGGTTCACGCTCCGACGAGCGTGCCGCGCAGCGAGTACGGACCGACGTGCTCGACCCGTACGGTCACGAGCCGGCCGACCAGTGACGCGTCGCCGGTCAGGTGGATGAGCTTGTGCTCGCGGGACCGACCTGAGAGCGCGGCGCCGCTGTCCGACGTGATGGACGCGCCACCATGGTCGTGGCTGCGCGGCGGCGTCACCGCATCGACGAGCACCTCGACGTCCCGACCGATCCAGGACTCGTTGCGTGTCAGCCCGATCCGTTCCTGGAGCGCGAGCAGCGTGTTGAGACGCCGCTTCTTGTCGGCCACCGGGACGTCGTCGACGAGATGCGTGGCCGGCGTCCCCGGCCGGACCGAGTAGGCCGCCGCGAAGACCTGGTCGTAGCGGACGGTCTCGAGCAGGTCCAGCGTCGACTCGAACTGCGCCTCGGTCTCGCCGCAGAACCCGACGATGATGTCGGTCGAGATGGCGATGTCCGGGATCGCGGCGCGGATCGCGGCAAGTCGTTCCAGGTAATGCTCGATCGTGTACTGGCGGCCCATTCGCTTCAGCACCGCATCGTCGCCGGACTGGACCGGCAGGTGGAGGTGCTCGCAGACCGAGCCGGACTCGGCCATCGCGGCGATGAGGCGGTCGGACAGGTCCCATGGGTGCGACGTCAAGAAGCGCAACCGATGGATCCCCAGGCCATCGATGGTCCGGATGAGTTCGGCGAGGTCCGGGCGACCCTCGAGATCCAGTCGCCGCCCCGCCCAGCGGTCCGTGTCGATGTGACCGAAGCGCGCCTCGGGCGCCAGGTCGTGGCCGTAGGAGTTGACGTTCTGCCCGAGCAGCGTCACTTCCCGGTACCCGGCCTCGGCCAGCTGGCGGGCCTCGGCGACGATGTCGTCGAACGGCCGGCTGCGCTCCGGCCCGCGACTGAGCGGCACGATGCAGTAGGTGCACGTCTTGTCGCAGCCGAAGATGATCGGCAGCCAGGCGCTAACCGAGCTCTCGCGGGCCACACTCCCCTGCCCGACCGCCGCGGCTCGCGTGTCGGCGAGATGATCGGCCACGCCCACGACCGTGCGGCCGACGACGGTCGTCGCACCGCTGGCGCCGATGGGGGCCTGCGCGGACGCGAGACCCAACCGATCGATGAGTTCGGGCTCCTCATCCGGACGCAGGAACAGGTCCACCGCTGGGTAGCGCCGGTGGAGCCCGGCTCGGTCCGGTTCGCGCACGGAGCAGCCGGTCAGGACGACTCGAAGGCCGGGATTAGCGTCCTTGAGCCGCGCGAGCTGGCCCTGGCGACCGATGACCTTCTGCTAGGCGCCCTCGCGGATCGCACAGGGGTTGATGACGATGAGGTCGGCGTCGTCCATGGACGAGGCCTCCTCGCAGCCGGATGCCAGCAGCCGCCCGGCCATCTCCTCGGAGTCGCTGCGGTTCATCTGGCATCCGAGGGTCCAGACATGGAAGCGCGGCATGGCGCGGATATCGGGCAGGTACTCGGCCAGTCGCTCGTCACCCGGGAGCGACGGCGTACGAGGCGTGGCGAGAGCATCGGACGCCGGCGCTTCGAGCACGTCGAGCATCGGCAAAGGGCGTCGGGTGGTCGGGGCGTCGGTCACGGCCGGGTCATGGTACGACGAAGCGCCGCCGACCTCCGGCGCCACCTCCGCCTCACCTCCGGTATGCTCGGGCTCCATGGACCTCCTCACGAACCCCGAGATCTGGATCGCCCTCATCACCCTCACGGTCCTTGAGATCGTGCTGGGAATCGACAACATCATCTTCATCTCGATCCTCGTCCAGCGCCTGGAGCCCGCCTCGCGCGACCGGGCCAGGTACATCGGACTCGGCCTGGCGATGGGGATGCGAATCGCGCTGCTCTTGACGATCTCGTGGATCGTGGGCCTGACCGCTCCGGTGTTCACGTTCAATGACAACGAATTCTCGTGGCGCGATCTCATCCTGATCGGTGGTGGCCTCTTCCTGCTCTGGAAGGCGACGACCGAGATCGGCGAGTCGCTCGAGGGCGAGCCCGCCCATCACGTGGAGGCGAACGCCCCGAGGGCGTCGTTCCGGGCGGTGTTGTTCCAGATCGTCCTGCTCGACATCGTCTTCTCGCTCGACTCGGTGTTGACCGCGGTCGGTATGGCCGAAGAGGTCCTGGTGATGATCGCCGCCGTCGTCATCGCCGTGCTCGTGATGCTTGTGGCATCCGGTCCGCTCGCGAAGTTCGTGCACGACCACCCCACGGTCAAGATGCTCGCCCTTGCGTTCCTGCTGCTCATCGGGGTGACGCTCGTCGCGGACGGCTTCGGGTTCCACATCGACAAGGCGTATATCTACGCGGCGATGGGCTTCGCGGTCCTCGTCGAGGGGCTGAACCTGCGCTCGCGGCGCAAGCGCCCGACGCCGGTCGAGCTTCGGCCGACGTTCGTGAAGGAAGAGGCCGAGACCGACCTCGGCTAGGGTTGAGCCCCCGGGTAGTGCCGGGACCGCCGTCCGAGCCGCGCGGCCGGCGCCGTCATCTGGGCCAAGCTCGGGTGCCGCACGTTGGGCGCACGCGCCAGGTCACGAGGCATTCCGGGCACCATGTCGACCTGCTTGGAGCGTCTTCTATCGATGCCATCACTGCCACGGCGACTCCGTGGTCTGCTTCGCGT
>JBKJXL010000209.1:0-13789 GCA_046716225.1 Candidatus Limnocylindrales bacterium
GCGTCAGCTCGTCCGTCCGCATCCCGCCGCCGGGTGTCGAGGCCGCCTCGTAGACGCGGACGGATCGGCCGGCACGGGCCAGGGTGATCGCGGCCGCGAGTCCGTTGGGTCCCGCCCCGACCACGACCGCATCGAGCTGGTCAGCGGTCACGACCGCGGCCTCGGACTCGGCGGACGCGCGGGCTGGCCGAGTTCGGTCCGGTCTGCGTTCGCCAACCCTTGCCGGTCAGCTTGCGGACCGGGGCGGTCATCGTGCGACGGGCCGCGCGGACCGTGGCGCTGTAGCGCAGGTTGCGCACGTGCCGCCACTGGCGGTTCCTGTCGATGCACGCGATCTGCGTCTCGACGATCGGCTGCGCCAGGGTCTGTGCCTGGGCGACCGTGATGTCGCCCTAGCGATACTCGGAGGACGTGATCCATGCGGACAGGGTATGGCCTTCGGGGGTCATCGCGACGCCAGTGAGAGATGCCTTGAACAGCTTCTGCAAGAGCTGGCCGAAGCCGTGGAGCGGGCTCGCGACGCGCTTGGCGTTGACGGCATCGTCCTTCGCTGGGGCCACTCCGCAGGCGGACAGCCGTCCACCGGCTTGGCCCAGTCGGCCTCCGAGCGGGTGCCGGGATCGGCCGGCGCAGGGTTCGTCTGCCGAGCTCCTTCGTCTCAAGCGTTCTCGGCCGCCGGCCGCTGCCTCGTCGTGTCGCGTGGTGATCGGCCCGGCGCACCGAGCCATACTCCGTGGGACAGCGTGCGGGAGGATTCGCGATGGACAGGATCGGGGCAGCGGTCTGGGCGACGGGGCGTGCCGGCAAGGTCATCGTGGAGGCGGGCCTCACGAGACCGTGGCTGGTGTTTCGCGGAGGGATCGTCTACTCGCCAGCCAAGGAAGGGATGGACCTGGGCGAGGCGTGCGGCCTGGATGTCCGGCTCGATGCGCCGGTGTCGATGGACATCGACGCCGTCCTCGCCCGGCCCGACATCGACGTCGTGTTCTATGCGGGCCTGGGCTCGCCGGTCGAGGTCGCCGCGGCCTGTCTGCGGGCGAACCGGGCCGGCAAGGACGCCATCACGATCGCGGGCCTGGTCCACCCGACGACGATCCTGGGTCCCGCGGCGGCAGCGGAGCTGGACGCCGGGGCACGGGCCGCCGGCCACCGGATCGTCGGGACCGGCCTGTGGGACTACCTGACGATCACGTTGCCGCTGGCCGCCATGTCGAACGTCCTGACGTTCGATGAGATCCGACTGGAGCGGGTGGCGGACATGACGCTGTGGGGCCACGGCATCCTGCGCGACGAGGGCATCGGCGGTCCGATCGAGTCGGCCGGGGCGGGTTTCATGATGCGCAACTTCCTGGTCGAGGCACTCATGCTGCTCGGCGAGTCCAGCGGCCTGGATCTGGGCGAGCCCGTGTTCGAGAGCGTCCCGGTCCTGTCCTCCGAGCGGCGCGAACGGGCCGGGTACGTCGTGGAGCCCGGCACGATCTGCGGCCACGACCGCAAGGTCACCGCGACCGTGAAGGGAGGCGGGCGGCTGGTCTCCGTCTGGCGCGGTCGGTTCGATCCGGAGCGTGACGGGATGGAAGGTTCGGCTCGGGTGGTCGTGGTAGGCGATCCGGCGTTCGAGACCATCGTGCGCGGCGACCTGTTCCTGGATACGTACCCGCCGACCGGCGCGCGGGCGATGGCGGCAGTGCGTCCGCTGCGGGCCCTGCCGCCCGGCCTGCACACGATCGACGAACTCGGGCAACGGCCGATCTTTCGGTAGGCGGCGTCCGCTGGACGGTACCCGCTCGGCGGTATCCGCGCGGCGGCGGGCGCCTCGCGCAGGATCTGGAACGGCGCTGCTCCATGCGACGAACGAACGGGTCTTCCGCCGTCAGATGGACTCTGATCCACGCCGTTGGATGCTCGAGCTGGTCTCAGCGTCTTCTGCGACGTCCGTTGGTCCAAAGGAGGTCCAGACGGAGGCTTGCTGCGCTCGGACATGCGACTGCCTACACGACGCTGACGCGCGCGAGGTCAGACACATCGACCCCATCAAGGAGCGCCTCCAGCGCCTCCCAGCCCTGATCGGTGATCAGGTCCCTCTCGGCTTCGGAGATCGGCACAAGCACAAGGACGTGGCCTGGCTGTCCATCGCATTCCACATGGAATAGCGGGAGGTCCTTGAAGGGCTGCGCGGAGAGCACCATCGCGACCTTCCCATGCCGAGAGGCGATCCTCCCAAACGAGCGCGATCCTTCGAAGATCTCGCCGATGCCGAACGCCACCGGTTCCTCCGCGAGCAGGCCGACGATCCTGGCAAACCCGCCCTCGGCGACCTTGGACTCGCGTCGACGATGAGCATCACCTCGGCGAGTTCGCCGCGCTGCCGGGTGTAATAGGAGAGTCCGACGGAGGCGATGACACGAACGGCCGGGTCCCACGGCGCCTCGTACGTCTCGATGTCGATCGCTGGCATCGAGGGTTCAGATCGGATCGTCGACGTACGCGACGGCTTCCCAAGGTGGCTCTCGAACAACTGGCGGAAGCACTCGGCGCGGAGGTCGACGACGTGGCCCTTCTGGCGACCGAAGATGCGCTCGAGCATCTAGCCGACGACCTCACGGACTTCGATGACGAGGTTCCGGGCGGCAAGCGAATCCACGAACGCCCGGGCATCGAAAGCGGCTTCCGGCGGATGGACGCCGATGGGTCCGCCGCGTGCCACGAGGTCCGCCGCGATGGCCGCGACCGTCCCGGTGATCGTCGACGACGCGGACCGGCCGACGGCCTCGACCGCGAAGTCGTAGCTGAGAGTCACCGCGCGCCCGTCGCGGCGGCCCTCGACCCGGACGTGCTTGACGTTCGCGCTGCGGTCCGTCGGGCCGATCCCTCGTCGGCCGATGTAGGCCGCAGCGAACCGGTCCGGCGAGATCGTGACCCCGTCCACGGTGAACGGCTCGTGCCGGTCGAAGCCGAGTTCCAGCAACACGCGGATCCGAGTCGTCTCGTCCGCCGGGTAGCCCACCTTGAAGCTCACCTCTCGGACATCGATCGTGCGAGGCAGCGTCACCGGCTCCGGATGTGGCACCAGGTGGACCTCCTGGCGGCCATACGGCGCCGGGAACTCGAATGGCTCCTCGCCGGTGAAGGACGGTAACTCCACCAGGACACCGTCCTCGAGGACCACCGACGTTCCCGTGCTCGCGTCGAAGCGGGTGACGACGATCCCGGGCGACGTCCACATCGGGTGGGTGATGTACGAGTACATCCGGATCGCCTCGACCTCGTCGAGCGCGTCGGCTCCGAGACGGGCGAGGACGTTGGTCAACCCGGGCGCCACGCCGCAACCCGGCACGATCCGGCAGCCGGCTGCGACGGCCGCGTCGTGGCGCTCCAGTTGCTGGAGCGTCTCCGGGTAGTACGAGCCCAGGTCCACGAGATGGACCCCGGCGGCGATCGCGGCATCGGTGACCGGCACGTTGTGACGCATGTAGGTCGCGTTCAGCACGACATCGGTGCCCGCCATCGCCGCGGCGAGGGATCCGTGGTCGTCCACGTCCACGGGCACGACGCGCGCCGGGGCCCCGAGGCGCTCGAGCAACGCGCCCGCCGCCCCGGGCCTGACGTCGCCGACGGTGATCTCGTGGTCTGTGCGCGCCACGAGGTCCGCGACCGCTGCGGAGCCCATCTCGCCCGCCCCACCCAGCACGAGGATCCGGCTCACCGTTCCGGCCTCACCAGTGGGGCGGCGCGCCGACCACGATCGGATCCAGCGGGCGGCCGAACCGGCACTCACTGATGTCGAAGTCCGGCGCCTCGCCCGCGATGAGCTGGCTCAGGACCCGCCCGGTGACCGGGCCGGCGGTGTTGCCGAACACATGACCGGCCCCCACGAACAGGCCGGGCACGACCTCGTCGATGACGGGTGCCTGATCGGACGTGAAGGGAAGCATGCCCGCCCACGTGCGGGCAACGGGGACGTCCGCGAGGGATGGGAAGTCGGTCGCGAACCAGCCGGCCACCTGGCCGAGGCCGGCCAGGGTCGGGTATGGGTCCAGCTCGTCGGGGTAGTCCGTCGCGCAGCCGACGACGAGCTCGCCGGACGCGCGCTGGACGAGGAGCGGCAGCAGGACCAGCCCGTCCGGCGCTTCGCCCGGCCGCGAGAACAGGGCTGGATCCCACGACGGGAGGTCGCGGAACAGCGCGTACTGTCGGGTCGCCTCCGGACCGAAGACCAGCGGCTCGATCAGCACCGGTTGCGGGGCCGTGGCGACCATCTGCAGCCGCTCGCCGCCGATGGGGATGTCGACGCCTTCCGGGGCCAGGAGTGCGGTCGTCCAGGCGCCCGTCGCCACCACGACGGCGTCGGCGGTGATCCGGCCGTCACTCGTGTCCACGCCGATCACGCGCTCACCGTCCAGCACGAGGCGGTCGGCCGTGACGCCTTCCCGGATCGTGGCGCCCTTCGCGCGGGAGCCGCGCGCGAAGGCCTCGACGACGCTCTGGGTCACGATCTGCGCGTCGTCCGGGCTGTAGCTCGCCCCCAGGACATCGTCGCGGATCGGCGGGACCAGCCGCCGGACCTCGGCACCGTCGATGATCTCCATGCGCAGGCCGTCGCGCCGTCGAGCCGCCACGAACGCCTCGAACACCGCACCCTGCTCGGGCGTCGTGAAGTACATGAGCCCGCCGCTCGGGCGGAACTCGAAGCCGCCGGGTAGCTCGCGCAGCAGGTCCGGATACATCGCCCGTCCCGTCCGCGAGATGTCCAGGGCGAACCCGGCGGTCCGGCAGTGCAGCCACAGCCAGCCCGGATTGCGCCCGGACGCGCCGTACCCGATGGTCCGTCGCTCCACGAGCGTGACCGTCATCCCCTCCCGAGCGCAGAAGTAGGCGGTGGCGGTCCCGACGATCCCGCCACCGACGATGACGACGCTGGGTGGGCTCAGTTCGGGCGCTCCACGGTGTTCGCCGGGTCGTTCACGTTCGTGACGTCGATCGCCAGGTTCTGGCCGACCGCCCCGAAGTCGGTCGCGACCAGCGAGACCAGGTAGCCGTCGTCGGCGACCCACGTCTCCACCGTGGCGCTGTCCGGCATGCCGAGTTGCCCGAAGTTCGGCAGGGTCGCCACGTCCACTTTGTAGTGGGTGGTGTTCTGTCCGTTCTTCTCCTCCTCGCCCAGGTTCTGCCCGTATTCGGTCATGCTGAGGCCTCCGAATGCCCCCAGCAGGATCATCGGATCGAACAGCGGGGTGAGCCCGGCGATCAGGGCGGCCGGCGCCGTCTGCAGAGGTCCGTCGCCCGTGCCCATCCAGGCCTCGTCGCCGATCGTGACGATATGGGTCGCCGAGTCGCCGGTGCCGATGCGCAGGTCGCGCGAGACGACCGGCTTGGTCACGATCGTGCCGCTGTAGTCCGTGCCGTCAGCGCTGGCGATCGTCACGCGGTAGGAGTCCACGTTATCGAGGTTGGTGACCAGGCTCCCCAGGTCGAACGACGGGATCGCGAGGTCCGACGGCAGCATGAGGTCCGACGGCAGGACGATGTCGGACGGCAGGACGACGTCCGGTGACGACGCGCCGCCGCTGGCACCCGGGCCGCTGGCGGTGCCGCCGCACGCCGCCAGGGCGACGGCCGGGATCAGAAGCGCGGCTGCGAGCCGGGCGGTGGGTCGAGCGGTCATGTGGGCACCCCGGGGAGTGGCCGATCGGATGCCGGCCCGGACTGATGATGGTCGTCTGGCGAGGCCCGCGCAACCGTCCATCCGCTCAGCCTGTCGGGAGGGCCCCACGGTCGAACCAGATCCGCTCCCCGGAGAACCGCCCCACGACCGGATCCCACGGGAACAGGATGAGCACCTCCAGCGACACCGCGAGGCCCGACGGCGCGGCGCCGGCCCACGGGCCCGTGTTGGTGCCGGTCAGCGTGGCGACCTCGAACGCGCCCTGCGGCCCGATGACGATCTCGGACAGCGCGAAGGCATTGTCTGGAAAGGCTGCGAACAACTCGAGGTAGAACGCCCGAGCGCCCGCGTGCCCGTCCCAGCGCTGGCCGGTCGGCACGATCTCGTAGACGCAGTCCCGCGACAGCGTCGCGATGAGGCCGTCGATGTCGCGGGCATCCTCGGCGATGGAGTGGCGGACCCACAGGCGCTTGATCCGCCGGAGCTCGGCGGTGTCGAACGGTCGCGCCAGGCGGGCACGAATGCTGGACGGCGTGCTCAGCCGGCGATCCGTTCGAGGGCCTCAAGCGTCCGCTCCACCTCGTCGGCGGTGTTGTAATGGACCAGACCCAGGCGCAGGACGCCGCCGGTCTCGGCCTTGCCGAGCCGCTCGATCAGCCCGGTCGCGTAGAAGTCGCCGTCCCAGGCGTAGATGCCCTCGGCCGCCAGCGCCTCGGCCGCGGTGCGCGGTGAGACTCCGTCGATCGACACCGAGACGGTCGGCACGCGCTCCGCCGCGCGCGACCGGTCGACGATGCCGTGGATCGTCACGCTCGCGATCGACTCGAGTCCGTCGATGAGGCGAGCGACGAGCTCGCGCTCGTAGTCGACGATGGCGACCATCGCCGCGACCAGTTCACGCCGCCGCTCGCTCGAGGAGGCCGCGCCGGGCGCTCCGGCGACGTCACCGTACGACCGGCCGATGTCGCGCAGGTAGTCGGTCGCGGCCAGCGTCGCGGCGATCGATTCGAACGAGGCCGTCCCGGTCTCGAACCGGTCGTGGGCCGGCCGGACCTTGAATGCCGGGAGGCGGTCGAGCACCTCGGCCTTGCCGTACAGCGCGCCGAGGTGCGGCCCGAACCACTTGTACGCGGAACAGACGAGGAAGTCCGTGTCGAGTGCCTGGACGTCGATCGGGCCGTGCGGTGCGTAGGCGACGGCATCGATGTAGGTGAGCGCCCCCACCTCATGCGCTCGGGCGACGATCTCCGCGACCGGGTTGATGGTCCCGACGGCGTTGCTCGCGTAGCCGATCGCCACGAGCTTGGTGCGGGCGTTCAGCTTGGATTCGAGGTCCTCGAGATCCAACGTCACGTCGTCGGGACGGATGTCCACCGTCCGGACCGTCACGCCGCGGTCGGCGGCCATCACGGCCCACGTCGAGACGTTCGCCTCGTGGTCCAGTGTCGTGACAACGATCTCGTCGCCTGGAGCCAGTGTGGCCCCGATGGAGCGGCCGATGTGCAGGGTGAGCGTCGACATGTTGTAGCCGAACTTGATCTCGTCCGGCGACGCCGCGCCAAGGAGATCCGCGACCGCCGCATGGGCCTCGTCGGAGATCGCGTCGCTCAGTTCGCTGGTCGTGAACGCCCCACCGGAGTTGGCGTTCGTATCACGGTAGTAGGCCACGACGGCATCGATGACGCGCTGCGGGACCTGGGTACCGCCTGGCCCGTCGAGGAAGGCGACGGGTCGGCCCGTCTGCTCTCGCGCGAGCGCCGGGAACTCGGCCCGCAGGGCATCGACATCGAACCTGACCATGGATCCTCCGGGCGGACGGGTGAGGTCAGCAGTCGCGAGCGTACCCGACCGAGTCGCCTACGACGCGGTGACTCCGTAGCCCGCCAGGATCTCGCTCAGCCGACGGTGCTTGACCGGCTCGATGACGAGCTCGATGTCCGTCAGCGCGAAATCCGCACCCGTGAACAGCAACGGTTCGCGCAGCTCGCGCGCGAGGGCATAGGCAAGACAGTCGCCCATATTGAGGCGCGCTGGATGACCGCTGCCCCTGCCGAACTGCTGGTAGGCGCGTCGGGCGACCTGTGCCTGCGAAGCGGTGAGCGGCTCGATGACGATCCGGGACTCCTCCAGGAATCGGTCCACGGCGGCCGACATCACGGGGTCTCTGGCCCCATCGATCACGACCCCGAGCTCGACGTAGGTCCCGGCCGAGATTCGTGCGCCCTCCGCATCGACGACGAGGCGCGCGTACGCATCAGCCCCTGGTTCATCGCGGAGGATGGCGACGATCGCAGAGGTATCGACGATCACTTCGGGAGTCCCATCTCGTCGTACAGGAGCTCGTCGAAGTCCTGATCGAAATACCCGACAGGGGCGCGGCTGCGGATCTCTGCAGCCAGGCTCAACATGCGTTCGACTCGAGCGTCTGGATCGTCGTTCGACGCAGCGCGGATCTGCGCGAGTCGCGCGCGGACGGCCTCGGTCACCGCGGCCGTCATGGACAGGCCGGTCTCACCGGCGAGCTCCTTGACGAGCCGATACGTCTCTGGGTTCTTGATGTTGAGACTCATGGCGATCTCGATCCCACGGCCGCGTTGGCTGGCCTTGGTAGAATTCTACCATATCGTGGTGTAAGACCACCATCCGGGACGCCAGTGCAGTCTACGGAAGGGCCGATCGACGACGGAGCTGACGGCAAACCGAGCTTCGCTGTCCGATGGAGCAGGGGCGATCCACGGTGTCATGGTCGCCCGGCCGACTCCGCGACGGTCAGTGCTCCGTGGTGCCGGTGAAGCTCCAACCGTCGATGCGGACCGCCGGGACGACCACGCCGCCGAGGAACCCCTTGAGCGTTCGCCGCTCGCTGGCAACCGCCGCGACGCCAGCGAGCGCGTCCAGGTAACTCTGCGTGTAGCGGAGGTTCCGGACCGGCCCGACGATCCGGCCGTCCTCGACCAGGAAGGTTCCGTCGCGGGTCATACCCGTGATGACGCACAGCTTCGGGTGGACCGGGTTCGTGTAGTGGAAGCGGGTCACGAGCAGGCCACGGTCGAGACCTCCGATGAGGTCTTCTCGCGACGACGTCCCGGCCGACATGACCATGTTCAGTGGGAACGGGCCGTATGGATTGGGTGCCGGCAGGCCGTGGCCGGTGGATCGACGCCCGGCCCGGGCCGCCGTCTGGGCGTCGTAGACCAGCTCGCCGCACCGCCCGCGGTCGACCAGGGACACGCGCTCCTTGGCGACCCCTTCATAGTCGAACGCCATCGGCAGGCCGTCGGGATCGAACGGGTCGTCCACCATCGTGACGAGGTCCGAACCGATGACGCGCCCCGGCTCGTAGAAGGAGCGCTCCTCCTGGACGGCGAGGGCACTGAACCCCAGGTAGCCGAGCATGTCCAGGATGTCGACGACGGCGTACTCCTCGAGCACGACCGGCCAATCGCCGGCCTCGATGGCGACCGGGCTCTGGGTCGCCCTGGCCTTGTCGGCCGCCTCGCGCCCGATCGCCGCCGGATCGATCCGGCCGACATCGACGGAGACCGCCTCGGCGTAGCCGGTGCCGCCGTTCGGAGCCATCGAGACGGTCAGCAGCTGAGCGCTCGTGCGACGCTGGACGGCGCTGATGCCCCTCGAATTCGCGATGGCGACGGTCTCGGCGCCGGTCGCGAATGAGCCGTAGGCCACGCTGCCTGCGCCATCGGCGGCGGCGATGACCGCGCGGACGCCGTCGGCTCGGGATTCCGGGGAGGCCGACGCGGTCGCCTCTGACCAGGCGGCGTCCACAATCGGGACTGGCCCGCCCTCCGGCAGGCCGCTCCAGTCCTCGAGCTCCTCCACGACCCGGGCGATCGAGGCGGCCTGCTCGACCAGCGCCACGAGTCCCGCGTCGTCGGTCCGTCCGGTCGTCGCCACCCCGATGCGCCGTCCGACGACGAAGCGCAGGTTGACCGTCGCGCTCGTCTCCGCGACGTTCTGGTGGATCTCGCTGTTGGCGAACCGGGTCAGTGCGGAGTCGTCCGCGAGGACGAGCGCCTCGGCTTCGGTGGCGCCCGCCTTGACCGCAGCCTGCATGACCTTCTCGGCGAGGGCCAGCCGGCGGCGCGGGTCGATGTCGACGCTCATCCGTTGCCCACGCCGACCTGGACGTTCGTGAATCGGGCCCCGGAGACGGCGTGACCCACATGGCCGGTCTGGCTGGGTTCGCCCTTGCCGCAGTTCGGCGTCCCGAGCATCACGTAGCTGCGTTCGTCCCCGACCGCGTCGCACGATCGCCAGAACTCGTAGGTGATGCCGGTGTACGTCGGGTTGCGCAGGAGCCGGCCCTTCTGACCGCCTTTGATCTCGTAGGCGACCTCTGTAGCGAACTGGAAGTTCAGCCGCCGGTCGTCGATGGACCAGCTCCGGTTCGAGGCGAGATACAGGCCGTCGTCCGTGTCGGCGACGATCTCCTCCAGGCTCATCCCGGGCACCGGCAGCAGGTTGATGTTGGTCATCCGGATCAGCGGGATGCGGTTCCAGCCGTCGGCACGCATCGCACCGCCGCTCTGCCGTCCGATCCGTGGGGCGGTCTCGCGCGACGACAGATAGCCCGAGAAGATCCCGTTCTGGACGAGCGGCACGGCCTGGGCGGCGACGCCTTCGTCGTCCCAGCCGAATGTGCCCATGCCGCCAGGGGCGGTGGCATCCGCCATGATCGTGACGAGGTCGGACCCGTAACGGAAGCCGGCGTCGAGGTGGTCGGTCGTCAGGAAGCTGGTGCCGGCGTAACTCGCCTCCGTGCCATAGACGCGATCGAGCTCGGTGGGATGGCCGCAGCTCTCGTGGACCTGGAGATATAGCTGGGATGGGTCCAGGACGATCGTTCGCCTTCCGGGCGGGCAGACCGGGGCCGTGAGCAGGGCGACGGCCTCCTCGGCGTGCGGGCCCGCCGCACCGCGCAGGTCCAGACCGCGGATGTACTCGTAGCCGGCGGCCCGCCACCCTCCGCCGGCATCCGGGTAACTGCGGCGCTGCTGCTCGTCACCCATCGCGGCGTTCGACTCGATGGCGGCGCCGACGTGCGTGATCACCTGCTCGGTGAAGCTGCCGTCCGATGCGGCGAACGTCTTCCACTCGCGCTGGGCGCCGTAGCTTGTCTCCGTGAAGACGATGCCCTTGATGCGGTTGGCGGCCTCGTCGGCAGCCAGCAGGTCGGCGATCTTCGTCTCGAACGGGACCGTGAAGGGGTCGATGTCGATCGGCGTCTCGTAGTGGCCGATGGCCGGTGGTCGACTGTCGAGGGTGACCCGCGTGCGGAGGGCGGTCGCACTGGCGCGGGCGATCCGCGTGGCTTCCGCGGCGACTCGATCCGCCTCGGCCGGCGTCACCCAGTTGGAGCTGGCGAAGCCCCAGGCACCATCGACGAGGACGCGCACCCCGAAGCCCTCGCTCTCACCGGACGACACGCCTTCGACGCGCCCGGACTTGATCGAGATCGACTCCTCGAGGCGGCGGACGACGCGGGTGTCCGCATACGTCGCGCCCCGACTGGCAGCTGTGTCGAGGGCTCGATCGGTGATGTGTCGCATGCGCCGGTCAGCCTAGCAAAGGTGGGCGCCGCGCGACGGTGCGGGTCGCCAGTCGGTGCGATCCGGTGGCATCCGCGGCGGTGGTGGCTGCCGGTGCTACAGGACGGGGGTACCGCCGACAGCCTGCGCGGTGAGGTACAGGCCAAGGCTGAACACCAGGACCGCTGCGGCGAGCGGGATGTGGCCGGACACCCGACCGAGCGGCGACGACGGCGCCATCCGATCGACTCGAGTCCGAGCCATGACGAGCACGATCCCGATCCCGCCCATGACGAGCGCCATGCCGAGGCCGAACGCCACGACCAGGATGAACCCGAATCCGGCACGACCGGCGGCGATCGATCCCAGGAGGATCAGCAGCGCGCTCGTCGATGGGATGAGGCCGCCGGCCAGGCCCAGGACGAACAGGCTGCGCCAGGTGATCGTGGAGCCGGCGGGCGGGAGGTGGGTGTGCGTGACGCCGCCGTGGCTGTGCAGGCCGGCCTCGGTGGCGGGATCGTCATGGTGGTCGTGCGGCTCGGGGTCGTGGTCGTGCGGGTGATCGTGTGGGTGATCGTGTGGGTGATCGTGTGGCCCGTGCCCGTGGGCGACCGCCGCGATGGCCGAACTGGCGCGTCGGCGCCGGATCTCCGAGATGAGCATCCAGCCCCCGATCGCCACGATCGAGATGGCCGCCACGAATGGGGCCGCACGGATCACGACGTCCGGTGCCAGGACGTCCTGGGCCCCGACGACGAGCGCGGCCAGGACCAGGATCCCGATCGTATGCGACACCGTGACCGACAACCCGAGTCCCGCCGCGTGCCACACGGTCCCCCGCGTCCCGACAAGGTAGGCCGCCATCAAGGTCTTGCCGTGGCCCGGCGTCAGCGCGTGTCCGGCACCAAGGACGCCGGCCGTGACCAGCGAGAGCAGCAGCACGAGCGGGGTGAGGTCCGCCTCGCGGAAGATGGACGGCAACTCGGTGCCGCTGACGCCGCCCGGGGCATTGCCTGGCAGGACGCCGCCCGCGGTGGGGCTCGACGTGGGCAGGGGAGCTGGGCTCGGCTCACCCGTCGCCGGGGTCGCAGGGACGACGACCGCACCCGCCACCGCGGTCGCGTCGGGTGCGACGAATGGGGGGATGGAGTCGCCGCCGCGGACGACCGTGACGTCGACCGTCCTGTCCGTGGGCGCCTGGGCGAGTTGATCGGTCGGGTACGCGGTCAGTCGCTCCGAGGCGCTCGCCCCACGCAGGGGTGCGGCCCCCGCCGCCTCGGACACCGTCACCTGCGACCCGGTCACGACGATCTCGCGCCAGCCGAGCCGCTCCGCGTACGACGTATCGGCGTACGAGAGGGCCGTCGCGGTGGTGATCGGGGAGGCGAGATCGATTCGGTACTCGCAGACCAGGCGCATGGTCGAGAGCCCACCGACGCCGGGCGGGAAGGTCAGGCCGGCGTGCGTCAGCACCAGGGGCGGCTGCGCGTCCCCAACGACCAAGTCCAGGGATGGTGTGAGCGTTTCGCACTCGCTGACCCGGCCTGCGTCGGCCTCGGCATCGGAGACGTCGCCGTCGCCGTCGGTGTCGAACGCCAGCCGCTTCTGGAAGGTCGGGATCTCCGCCTGGTCGATGACGACATCGAGCAGGATCCGATCCGGTTCGACCCGGATGCCCGCGTAATGGTTGATCGTGAAGTTGCCCAGCGGGTGGGCCAGCACCACGGTCGGGAGGACCAATGCGGCAAGGAGCCCCAGAACGGCCGCCGTCCTACGGCGTCGAGCGGTCATGGCAGCCGATCCAGGGTCGTTCGAGCCCGGATCGCGCCGGCCGGATCGAAGCTGGGATCGAGCGCAAGCGCCGCTTCGAGGAGGGTGCGCGCCGCGCTCGCAGCGCTCGGATCGGCCTCGCTCAGGGCGGCCTTGATCATGCCCGCGTGGTAGAGCAGCCTGGCGTCCCTGGTCCCGAACGAGAGGGCCGCGGTCATCGCGTCATCGGCCTCCTGCGGGCGCTCGTTGGCGAGCAGCGCCCAGGCGAGCGCATCGTAGCCGTAGACGTCCTTGCGGGTCCGCAACTCGGCCTCGGCGAGGGCCAGGGCCCGCTCCGGATCCTGCCCGGTGTCGGACAGGAACAACGACAGCGTGCGGTCATAGACCCCGGCGGCGCTGCCGGCCAGTTGCGCGATCGCGAAGACCGTCGCCCGGTCGTCGGCCGCGCGGTCGGTATCGCCGGCCGCGGCGCGGATCCCGTACAGGGCCGCGCGCCGCGCCAGGAACTCGGGCAGTGGCACCGCCGCGATCGCCTCGCTCAATAGGTCGATGGCCTCGTCCGTCCGGCCCTCAGCAGCGGCGATCCGGGCGAGACCCCAGCGCGCCAGATACGACGACGGATCGGCGGCCAGGGCAGCGGCGTAGGCTGCGGCGGCGGCCGTTCGGTCGCCGGTGGAGATGAGGGTGTCGCCGAGCTGGTACTGGAACCAGGCCAGCGCGCTTGCGTCGGCACCTTCGTCGATCGCGCCGGCGACGGCCGCCCGGGATCCGAGGACCGCCTCGTCCGTACGGCCCTGGATGAAGG
>JBKJXL010000210.1:0-2804 GCA_046716225.1 Candidatus Limnocylindrales bacterium
ACGAATCGTCGGATCCTGGGGTGTCCACGAGGCATCCATCGCAGATCGGGTCCTGACAGGACCCTCCACCTGGTTGGTAGAGACCGGTCAGCCGCGGGCCGCGGCCGCGAGCATGGCGTTCGCGCCACCCATCACGAAGCCTCCGTCCGAGCCAAGGCCGATGAACGTGAAGCCGCGCTCGATGTGGGCGGCGATCACGGCCGGGTCGTACAGGAGGATGCCCGCCGCCTTGCCATGGGCCCGACACGCCGCGACCACCTCGTCGAGCGCCGCCAGGTAGATCGGCTCGGCGAACCCGCCAGGGACGCCCAGCGCATGCGACAGGTCCGCCGGCCCGACGAACAGGACGTCCGCCCCGGGCAGGGCCGCGATCGCCTCAGAGTCCGCGACCGCCGAGGCGTTCTCGATCTGGAACACCCCGAGGGCGACGTCGTTCAGCGTGCCGATGTCGGCATGGCCCACCCGCCCGAACCCCTGGCCGCGCACCCCGAGGGCGATCCCGCGCTGGCCTGCCGGCGGGAAGCGCATCCAGGAGAGAGCCTGGACGACGTCGGCGGCGCTATCCACCCGCGGGACCACGAGTCCGCCTGCCCCGAGATCCAGCGCTCGCGAGACCCGCAGCCGATCGCTCCGTTCGATCCGGACGAGGCCCGTCGCACCGGTCGTTCCGATCGCGTGCAGCTGCGGCAGGATGCTCGCCTCGGTGCTCATGCCGTGCTCGGTATCGATGACCAGCCAGTCGAAGCCAGCCTCGCCGACGATCTCGGCGACCACCGCCGAACCGGTCGATAGCCAGGAACCGAACGTGGTCTCTCCACCAAGGACTCGTTCGCGCAGGGTGCTCATGACCCAATGATGCGCGACACGAGGGCCGTCGTGCGCGGTCGGGCTGTGGTCCAGGTGTGGACGAGCCGCCAGGTCGGTCGACCCTCGCATAGTTGTTCGGGCGCACTCCCTTGTCGTCGTCGGTGGCGAGCATTGAACCTTCCTGGCGGTGCGACCATCTGTTGAGGTGAAGCGTCCGGTCGGGCGCCGCTGGAGTAGCGCACATGCGGACGAGGCTGGTCGAGCAGGCGCAAGAGGGCGACGATGTCGCGTTCACGCAACTGGTCGACCTGGACGGCGACCTTTGCTACGCCATCGCGTATCGGATCCTGCGTGATGCGGAGCGGGCCCAGGACGCCGTCCAGCAGGCGTTCCTCCTCGCCTGGCGTGAACTCCCACGGCTGCGCGATCCGGAACGCTTCGGCCCATGGCTTCATCGGCTTCTCGTGAATGCCTGTTATGAGGAGCTGCGCCGCCATCGGCGCTGGAGCACCAGGATCAGGAGTCTCCCGGTCGACGGACCGGGCGGACCCGACAGCACCGTCTCGGTCGACGACCGAGACACCCTGGATCGAGCGTTCCTGCGGCTGACCCCGGAACACCGCTCGGTCTTCGTCCTGCACCACCACGCCGGGCTGCCGCTGGCCGAGATCGCCGATGTCGTCGGCGTCCCGGTCGGAACGGTCAAGTCCCGGCTGCACTACGCCACCCGAACCCTGCGCGCGGCGATCGTCGCTGATAGTCAGGTCGATAGCACGGAGGGACGACCGGCATGACGACCCCGCGCGATCCCGACGAGATCCTGGCTGGGTGGCTGGAGGAGGGGCCAACGCGGCTCCCCGACCAGACCCGTCGAGCGATCTCTGTCGCCATCCCGACCACCCAACAGCGCCGGCGCGGCCGAATCGCGCCCTGGAGGCCCACATCCATGAACCCGATCGCGCGCACCGCTATCGCCACCATCGCCGACGTCATCGTCGTCGGTGGGGCGGTGGCTGTCTTGAGGCCTGGGGGCCTGACCGGAACGGCAGCGACGCCGCCCGTGGCGAGCCCCGGCCAGAGCTCGAACACATCCCAGCAGAGCCCTGCGACATCGGGTGAAAGCCCAGTGGCATCGCCTGCCGCCCAAACCTTCACCAGCAAGAGCTCGCCACCCTTCACGCTGGACCTGCCCCCAGAGTGGGCGACCCTTGACACGGGCGACACGGTCAAATTGCGATACCTGTCCGAGGACTTCAAGGTGACCTCCGCCGACATCGCCTATGTCGATCAGATCAAGGTGGTCGGCACGGACGGCATCGACCAGCCCGCTCCCACCGACTTCATCGATTGGCTGGCGACCAGCCCGCTGATGCAGCCTGTGTCGGAGGCAGTCCCCATGACGATCGCCGGACTGCCGGCCACGCGCCTGGACGTGGTCGGATCGCCGAAGGCGAGGCCCTCGGGTCAGCTCCTACCCGGGTTTCGGTTCACGTTCCTGAGTACGGACAGCGGCGACCTCAGTATCGTCGCGGGCGAGCCCTGGTCGTTCTACCTGATCGAGGGTCCCGACGGTGTCCGACTCCTGGTCTCGATGCGCGAGCCGACACCCGACGGCTTGGCCAAGATCGATGAGGCCCTGTCGACGCTGCAGTTCCCGTAGCCGCTCAGTCGGGGAACGCCTCCGGTCCGCGGTCCGCGAGCTCGCGGGCTTCGCCGGAGGCGTCCTCGGCCGGCAGCCAGCTGTACGGATAACGCGCGTCTTCCAGGGCCGCAGCCTGGCGGGTGATCTTGAGCGGGTGGAACGTGTCCACCATCACGGCCAGCTCCTCGGTCGCCTCCTTGCCGATGGACGCTTCCGCGGTGCCCGGGTGCGGGCCGTGCGGGATGCCGGCTGGATGCAGCGTGAATGACGAGATGCCCACGCCGCGGCGACTCATGAAGTTGCCGGCGACGTAGTAGATGACCTCGTCACTGTTGATGTTGCTGTGGTTGTACGG
>JBKJXL010000211.1:0-4906 GCA_046716225.1 Candidatus Limnocylindrales bacterium
CCGTGGATGCGAATGACCAGGTTGAGCGCCCAAAGTCGGCTCAGCGATCCCATTGCCCGACGCTACCCGGATCTGGCGCGATCGTCGATCGTGCAGATCGCATAGATCAAGCCCAGCGGACGTGTTCGGCGTGGTCTCGGCCGAACGCTCTCCGGCACGGACACCAGCCGGACGACGTGAACTTCCCGCAGCCGGTCGTGTCGCGCCCGTGGAACTCCACCAGGTGATCGCATCTCCCGCAGACATCGTTCGGGTGCGGGTCGATAGTCGCGTGGCAGCGGCGGCAGAACGCTCCGTCGACCGGCAGCCCCTCTGGATCAACCATTGGGACCACGGGGGCCTCGCATCGCCAAGCGCCGCGGATCATGAACCAAGCCTGCCCGGATCGACCGAGATCGTCTAGAACGGGGTCGAATTCCAGGGCTTGACCGCCGTGGCGAACAGCGCGTCGGCCGCTGCGATCGCCCCGTCGTGCAACTCCGAGATTCGGCCGGCGCGGGATAGTTCCGCGAAGGTGAAACCACCCAGGTAGATGGTGTTGAGCGCGGAGATGTCCAGCGCGAGATCGGCCGCCGCACCAGCCGCGACCGCCTCCACGGAGGCCGCCGCTCCCTCACCCGGAACGGTCAACCGCCACGTGCCGGCGTTCCACGGGCAGAAGTCGTCGGTCAGCTGGAACGTCACGGACCCGGAGCCCGCGTAGGACCGTCCTTCCAGCGCCGGCCCGACATCCAGGATCCGCAGCCACGTTTCGTCGCTGACCTGGATCCCCAGGCGGCGGGGTTCGGTCAGCTGGAGCATCAGGGGATGCGGCACGGGCTGACGGTGTCCCTTGACGCTGGCGACCAGGTCCACCCGGAACAGCCACTGCCACATGGCCTGCTCGTCGTCGGGGTCGATGCCGTTGACTTCGAGGACGCGCATCGAGTTCTTCGGGCCGCGGAGATCCCAGTCCGCCTTGATCCGGTAGATGGCATAGGCCCTGGGCTCGCCGTCCACTTCCAGCACGGCCATGGACTTGGGCCCGGTGTCTTTACGCATGTACTCGGCGTCGTAGGCCATGCCCTCACGCCAGGAGGTCTCGTCACGGTCCAGGGCGCCGGGCGTGCGCCGCCGGACGGCCTCGTAGACCACGGGGAACAACGCGGTCGCTTCGCTGGTATCCACGAACCGGAACTGCCCGGACGTCTGCACCGGCCGCGAGAACGTCGCCCGGATCGGCTCGATCTCGAACTCGCTGCGCAGGGTCGCGATGCCGAACCCAAAGCGCTGGTAGATCGCCGCCTCGGACGCCCCGAGGATGGCGACCGGTTCACTGCGCTCCCGCGCCTGGGCGACCAGCCAGGTCATCATCCGGCGCAGGACCCCGCGCCGGGTATGGGTCGGCAGGACGGCGACGATGGTGATCCCCGCGGCCCCGACCTCGCCACCCGGGACGGTCAGCCGGAACGTGTAGGCACCGGCGACCCCCACCTGGAACGCCCGGTCGAAGGCACCGACGACCCGGTCCCGTTCGAGATGCCGCGCTTCGAGCTGCAGCTCGTCGTCCGACATGGCCTCGCCGAAGGCGATCGGCATCGGCTTGAGGAACTCGAGGACCTGACCCTCCCCGGGCGATCGCAGCGTGATGGGATCCGGCGTCACGACATCGTCTGGCACGGGGCCATCCTGCCACGGTTGCGCCTCGCATGGACACGATGTATACATACATCGTCATGGAACGTACGCAAATCTACCTCACGGAAAACCAGACGACCGAGTTGGATAGGCGCGCCCAGCTGCAGGGCACGACCCGGTCCCACCTCATCCGCGAGGCCGTCGAGATCTACCTCGCCCCGAAATGGGACCCCGAGGCGTTCAAGGCGGCGCTGGACCGATTCGCCGGTGTGTGGGCGGACCGTGACGACATCGACGAGATCTACCAGGGGATGCGCGAGGCTGGGCGGCGCCGGATGAAGCGCTTGTACCCGGACTATGGCTCGGATGTCGATGACGCCGACGATCGTCGATAGCAACGTCCTGATCGACGCCAGTCGTAAACGAACGACCGCCTTGGAGTTCCTGGCGAAGGCCGCTGAGGCTGGAGCCGTCGCAAGTTCCGTGTTGGTTCGTACCGAGCTTTGGGTTGGCGCGAAGGCGAACGAGATCGACCGGATCGCGGATCTGCTCGACCAGATCGAGTGGCACGAGGTCACGATGTCCATCGCCGACCTCGCCGGACAGGTCGGTGTCCCGTACAGACGAAGTCATGATCTCAGCACGGTGGACCTGATCCTGGCCGCGACCGCCATCGAACTCGGTGGGTCGCTCGCAACCCTGAACGTCCGTGACTTCCCGATGTTCCCTGGCCTGCAGCCCCCCTACTGACGGCTAGACCGGCGGCAGTTCCTGGGCGTCCGTCTGGGCGGCGGCGAACAGGTCGCCGACCAGCGCTACGCGTTCGACGATCGTCCGGATGGTCCAGCGGTCAGGTCGCAGTTCGGGATCGTCCAGTTCGTCCCACGCGATGGGCGCGGAGACCGGCGCGCCACGGGCGGGGCGCACGGCATACGGCGCCACGAGTGTCTTGATGCTGGCGTTCTGGGTGTAGTCGAGGCGCGCCTTGCCCTTGCGTGCCTCCTTCGCCCACTCCCAGCTGACGAGGTCCGGGACGGTGGACCCGACCGCCTTCGACACGCGCTCCACCCAGTTACTGGTCTCCTCGAAGCTGTACTTCGGCACGATCGGGATCCAGACCTGGATGCCCCGCTTGCCGGTCGTCTTCGGGTAGCCGCGAACACCGAGGTGGCCAAGCGCGGTCCGGTACAGCCGCGCGAGCACGAGGGTCTCGTCCCAGGTCGTCTTCTCACCAGGATCGATGTCGATGAGGGCGAACGTGGGGTTCCATGCCTCCGGAAGGCGGCCTGTCCAGGCGTGGATCTCGAAGCTGGCCTGGTTGCCGAGCCAGCACAAGGTCGCGACGTCGCCGGCGATGAGGTGCTCGTTGGCCGACCGGTCCGTTCGGCCGTCCACGCCGGTCTCGCGCCACCGTCGCAGCCACTTCGGCGCGGTGTCCGGGATGTCCTTCTGCCAGAAGCCGGGCGCGTCGGCGCCATTGGGGAAGCGCTGCAGGTTGAGCGGCCGTTCGGCAAGGTGGGGCAGTGTCGCCGGCGCGATCCGAGCGAAGTAGCGGATGAGTTCGCGTTTGGTCATCGGGGTGTCGTCGGGGTCGTCCACGGCGGGCGGGAAGAGGGGTTTGTCGAGGTTCGTGAGTTTCAGGTCCTGGCCCTCGTCCCCGCCAACGTGCCAGGTGCCCTCCTTCCCGAGCGCGTCGAGGGCGGCGAGTTCGTCCTTGGTGGCATCGCCATTGGCAGCCGATGGACTCCTGGTAGTCATCGCCGTCGGGCGATTCGCGGTGGCTCGATCCGTTGTCGCAACGCGTGTCCTCCCTCTGGTTATCTCCCTACGGCGATCGTCAGGGGATGTCGACTCTGCCGCCTTGACCGCCGAGGCCGTGGCCGTGGCCGTGGCCGACTCGGCCGCCTTGACCGCGGTCGAAGTCTCTACCGCGACCTCACGGGTCACCTCGCGCGGGTCCCGTCCGGGTTCGATGCCCTTGTACGCCGCCTGGCGGACCATCCCGTCGCGCGACCAGCCGGCCGACTCCACGCGGATCACCAGCTCCGGCCGGACCCACACGACGTGCTTGAGTTCGCCGCCCCAGCGGCCACGGTGATCGCGCGACGGCGCCGGGTCGAACGGCGGCTCGTCCGGGCCGAGTTCCAGTTCGGCGAGGCGTTCGCGTAGCAGCACCCGCGCCTTCCCATCGAACCCGGAGCCCACCTTGCCGGCGAACCGAAGCTTGGACCCTTCGTAGACGCCCACGACGACCGCCCCGAGGTCGCGCGCGTTGCCCTCCCCCGGCGTCCAGCCACCGACAACGAATTCCTGTTCGGGCCGGATCTTGATCTTGAGCCAGGCTGAGGAGCGCTTGCCAGGCTCGTAGCGCGAACGTCGAAGCTTCGCGACGACGCCTTCGAGGCCCTGGCTGGCCGCCGCGGCGTGGAACGCCAGCCCTTCGCCCTCGATATGGGCGGCGAAGCGGACCCGCGGGTGCTCCTTGAGCACGCTCTTGAGAAGGCGCTTGCGATCCTCGAGCGGGACGTCCAGGAGCGATCGCCCATCGAGGTACAGCAGGTCGAACGCCTGGTAGACGAGGCCCGGCGCGCCCTTCTGGCCGAGCCGTTCCTGGAGGAGGCCGAAGTCTGGCCTGCCGATGTCATCGAGCGCGACCACCTCGCCATCGACGATAGCCTCGTCGGCGCTGATCCACGACGGCGGCGAGAGGAGCTTCGGAAAGTAGGTTTCGGCGTCATGCAGGTTCCGAGTGAGGGTCTTGACGCGTCCCTCGCGGACGACGGCCTGCACGCGATACCCGTCCCACTTGATCTCGAACAGCCAGTCCGGGTCGCTGAACGGCTTCGAGGCGAGGGTCGCGAGCATCGGCTCGACGTTGGCGGGCATGCGGGTCGCCTTGGCCCGAGTCAGGTCGATCTCGGCGGCAGCCGCCGGGGCTTCGCTCAGCCAGAGGGCGTCGCGGGCGGCCTTGACGTCGTCGTTGGTGCGCCCGGTCTTGACGCTGTGCGGGTGATCCTCGGCGTCCCAGCCTTTGGCTGCATGCTCGTCGCGCTTGTGGATCAGCAGCCACTGCTCACCCTCGTCGTCCTCGAAGGCGCGGGCCGCCGGATCGTCGCCCTTGCGTTTCCGACCACTCGTCCGAACGATCGTGAACCGGCCGTGCAGCTTCTCCCCGTCCAGGCGGAATTTGAGTTCGCCGTCGGGGATCGCGGTGGTGGCGTCGGTGGTGGGCGCCTCGGCTTCCCAGGTGCCCCAGTCCCAGACGATCACGTCGCCCGCGCCGTACTGC
>JBKJXL010000212.1:0-3635 GCA_046716225.1 Candidatus Limnocylindrales bacterium
TCGCCAGGCCGTTCCCCCCGCGGACGGGATCGGCGTGAACGCGCGCGACCGGGCCGGGCCGGACGGTACGCAGCGTGACTTATCTTCGGCTTAACTGGGCCGCAGCCAGGCTGTCCGGCAGGGCCGCGTCCCCAACGCGGCGCGTAACATCGACTCGAGTCGCGCGTCTCAGGCCAGGGACCGACATCCGCCCGGCACGCATCGAGTGCCACGAGTTGACGGTCCGGTCCGCGGCGACGCGGCAGGAGCCGTTCGATGATCGACAACGATCGGGCTCGCGCGTTCGGGGCAGTCCTCCGACGACCGGCTGTCCTCGCGACCATCGGCACCCTCTCACTGGCCCTCGTGCTCGGCGGTCTGCTGTGGACCACCCACCGCCCGACCGATCCACGGACATCCAGGACCCCCGGGCCGAGCGCCGCCACCAGTGAGGGCTGGGCGAGCCTCGCCCCGTCCCCCACGAGCGGAGCGATCCAGCCGTCCAGTCGCCCCCTCCTCAGCGCCCGCGGCGGGCAGGGCGGGGTGATCCCACTCCAGACCGGCTTCAGGCTCGAGAGCGGCGACGGTACGCCCGCCTCGCAGCTGGCTGCGCGTCTGACCGTCGAGCCGGCATTCGACTTCTCGACCCAGCCCGAGGACGGCGACCGTGCCGTGATCCTGACCCCGACCGAACCGCTTCACCCGGGCTTCGTCTACCGCTTCGACCTTCGCGGGACCTCCGGCGAGCTTTCGGAGACTTGGGCGTTCCAGGCGAGTCAGCCAGTCCGTGTGGTCGGGACGCTGCCCGAGGACCAGTCGCCCGACGTGCCGACGGACACCGGGATCGAGATCACGTTCGACCAGGACGGGGTCGTCGATGCAGCCTCCCACATCACCGTCGAGCCCGCGACCAAAGGCAGCTTCGAAGTCCACGAGCGGACGATCGTCTTCGTGCCCGAGCGGCCGCTGAAGCCGGCCACCATCTACAGCGTGACCGTCAGCCGCGGGGTGACGGTCGAGGGCACAGGCGAAGCGAGCGTCGTTGACACGCGACTCCGCTTCGAGACCGCCGCGACGACCGAGCCCTCGAGAGAGCTCGGATTCAGCCTGCAGGACGACGCCTTCGAGTCGGCGGTCGCTGAGCGGCCGACGTTCGGGCTATGGTGGTCGGGCGAAACGGACGACGATGGTGGCGCACCCGCGACTACGGCGGTCGAGGTCTTCCGTCTGGCCGGACTCGATGCCGGGATCGAGGCGTTCCGCGCCATCCGCGCTCGGCCGGACTGGTCGCGCTGGTCGACCGAAGGGATCGTCGACACCGCCGGGCTGGATCGCGTCGTCTTCATCAAGGGACGCCTCCAGCCGTACCAGGGCGCGTTCGTCGTCCGGCTCCCCGAGGCCCTCGATGCGGGTTGGTACCTGCTCCAGCTCCCGCACAAGACGCGCCCCGCGCAGGCGGTCCTGCAGGTCACCGACGTCGCCGGCTACCTGACCATCTCCGAGACCCGGACCCTCGTCTGGGCGAACGACCTCGCCTCCGATCGCCCGATCGCGGGGGCGACCACCGCCTCGGACAGCACCACGATCGGCACGACAGACGCCGAAGGGCTCGCCCTTGGCACGACCCCGCCGGCCCTGCTGCCGCGATCCGACGCGCCGTGCGACCGGCCGTGCGATCCGGTCGTGACCGTCAAGGCGTCGGACGGGCGGGCGGTCTTCCTGCCGGCCACGTCGGCACACGACAAGATGGAAGCCTTCGGTGGGTCGTACTACTGGTCCGAGGCGGACCGCGCGTACTGGGCCCTCCTCCACTCGGACCGCACCAGGTACCGCCCGACGGACACGGTCAACGTGTGGGGGGTCGTCCGCCGGCGCGACGATGGGGTCGTGCCCTCCGGCGTCACCGTCCGACTGACGCCAGAGTCCTTCGATGACGCCGTCGTGCGTCCGCCGACTGCCAGCGTGGACGCCCGGCCCGGTCCCGCGGGTGCCTTCACGGCGTCGTTACCCCTGGCCGGGGTCGCCGAGGGGTTCTACTCCGTGCGGCTCCTTGTGGACGGCGTGACGGTGCGGACCACGTATCTCGATGTCGGCCCCATCGTCAAACCCGCGTACCGACTCGAGATCCTGACCGGTCGACGGGTGTATGTCGCCGACGACAGGATCAGGATCGATGTGAGCGCCGCGTTCTTCGAGGGGACCCCGGTCCCCGGCGTCCCGCTCCGGATCGATGGGTACGTGGAGCGCACGGTCAAGACCGATGCCGACGGCCGCGCGATCCATCGGACCGTCGCCGCCTCCGACGCGAACCAGGAGGGACCGGAGTCGAAGACGATCAGCGTCTCGCCCGCACGCCCCGAGGAAGGCGAGATCAGCGGAGCCAGTCGCGAGTTCGTGGTCTTCCCGAGCAGCCGGACCATCGCGGCGGACGCGACCATCGAGGGCGGCCGGGTCAAGGTCACCGGTGGTGTGCACCAGGTGGATGTCGAGCGACTCGAGGCCGCGATCGCCGATGGGGCCTACGTCTGGGACCAGGACCCGCGCGGCGCTCCGATCCGGGGCGTCACGGTGACGATCAGCTTCACCGAGCTCATCCCCGTGCGGACGCAGACCGGTACGGAGTACGACTTCATCGAGAAGAAGGTCGTCCCCATCTATGAGACCAACATCACCGAACGGCCCGGGGGCAGCGTGCAGGTGGAGACGGCGGCGGACGGGACCTATGACGCCTCGATCGCCGCGACCCGGTCGGATCACGACTATCGGGTGCACGCCTGGGTGGGTGACCCGGACGGCAATCGCGCTCGGATCACCACGTGGGCGAGCCGGGACCTGTGGGAGACGGGCGACTCCGAGTCAGCGACGCTCCTTCCGACCGAGCCGCCGGCGACCGACGAAGGCGGGTATGGGATCGGCGACCGCGTCGACCTGACGATGGTCGATCCCGCCCGACCACAGGCAAGCGGCGACGGGACCCGCTACCTCTTCTTCGAAGCGCAGCGAGGGCTCCGCTCCGCCACGGTCCAGGCGTCCCGTCGCTACCGCACGACGTTCGCCGCCTCGGCCGCGCCAAACCTGGAGATCGGCGCCGTCAGGTTCACAGGCGACGGGTACGTCGCGGCCGGATTCGACGCGTGGTTCCGGGCGAGCGACCGCCACCTTTCGGTGCAGCTCACGTCCGCGGCCCGGCGCTACGCGCCCGGCGATACCGCGACCGTGGCCATCCGGACGCTGGACGCGTCGGGAAACGGCACGCCCGCATCCGTGGTCCTTCGAGCCGTGGACGAGAAACTCTTCACGATGGGTTCCGCGAGCGAGGACGACCCGCTCGCGGAGCTGTATGCGTCCGTCGGATCCGGCCTGACCGGTTCCTATGCCTCCCACCGCACGCCACGCGGCGATCTCGGTGGTGGCGACACGACCGGTGGCGGCGGCGATGAACGGGAGGACTTCCGCGACGTCGTGCTGTTCCGGATGGTAGACACCGACGCGAACGGTCGGGCCTCGGTGTCGTTCGAGGTCTCGGACGATCTCACCTCCTGGCGGGTGTCCGCATCGGCGATCTCGGCCGACCTGGAGGCGGGCTATGGGTCCGTCCTGGTCCCAGTGGGCCTGCCATTCTTCGTCGATGCGTCACTCGCCGACGGATTCCTGGT
>JBKJXL010000213.1:0-8023 GCA_046716225.1 Candidatus Limnocylindrales bacterium
CGAACCTGCGCCACTCGGTCGGTGACCTGCGCTTGTACATGGAGAACGACCTGCGCTTCCTGGAGCAGTTCCGGTGAGGGTCCCGCTGCGCTGGTTGCGCGAGTACGTTGACCTGGACCTGACGCCCGAGGCGCTGTCCGAGCGGCTGACCCTGCTCGGGATGGAGGTCAAGGGACTGGAGGCCTGGGGGGCCGATTGGCGCAACGTGGTCGTCGGCGAACTGCTCAGCGTCGAGAAGCACCCGCGGGCGGATCGCCTGTCGCTGACGCGGGTGACGGTCGGCTCGGGCGAGGTCCTGGAGATCGTGTGTGGCGCCACGAACATCGCCGCGGGCCAGCGCGTGCCGGTCGCCCTGCCAGGTGCCGTCCTGCCCGGCGATCGGCGGATCGAGCGCACCGAGAAGATGGGCGTCACGAGCCACGGCATGCTCTGTTCGGGCGACGAGCTCGGCCTGACGTCGGACGCTGACGGCATCCTCATCCTGCCCGACGGGACCGCCCTCGGGGCCGGATTGACCGAGCTCTACGGCGACACCGTCCTTGATGTCGACGTCAAGCCCAACCGCGGCGACGCCCTGTCGATCGTGGGGCTGGCGCGAGAAGTCGCGGCGATGACCGGCGCACCGTTGCGCTTCCCATCCTGGGACGTCGTGGAGACGGGACCGCCTGTCGGCCAGCGGTTGACCGTGGAGGTCCGTGAGCCGGAGCTTTGCCCGCGCTTCGTCGGTCGCTGGGTGAGCGACGTGACGGTCGGTCCCTCGCCGGACTGGGTCCAGATGCGCCTGCAGGCGGCCGGGCTGCGCCCGATCAGCAATGTCGTGGACGCCAGCAACTACGTCATGGTGGAACTCGGCAAGGCGATCCACACGTTCGACGCCGCGGCGGTCCGGGACGGTCACATCATCGTGCGACGGGCGGAGCCGGGGGAGCGGTTCGAGACGCTCGATCACGTGGCCCGCGCCCTGGACGCCGACACGCTGGTGATCGCCGATTCGGACGGTCCCGTCGGGATCGGCGGGATCATGGGTGGCACCGGTTCCGAGGTGACCGACACGACGACGGACATCATCGTGGAGTCGGCGATCTTCGAACCGGTCAACATCCGCCGATCCGCGTTCCGCTATGCCATTCGCTCCGATGCGAGCCTGCGGTTCGAGAAGGGACAGGAGTGGCGGCTGGCACGGATCGGTGCAGACCGGACGACCCGACTGTTGACGGAATGGGCCGGCGGGACCGCCTGGCAGGGTGCCGTCGACTCGGCGCCGACGGAGCCCGAACCGGCGCGGGTGGCCTTCCGACCCGCCCGCACGAACCGGCTGCTTGGAACGGCGCTCGACGTCGACACGCAGCGCGACCTCCTCTCGCGGGTCGGGATCGCGACGGGACCGACCGACAGGGAACGCCCGCCGATCGCGGTCGCCGGCGGTGCCAAGCCGCTCGTGGTCGCGGTGGAGGCCGACGTCATCCTCGCGACGGTCCCCACATGGCGGCGCGATCTGACCATCGAGGCCGACATCATCGAGGAGATCGCTCGCGTCCACGGCTACGAGCGCGTGCCGTCGATCCTGCCCCACACGCCGATGCCGCCCTATCGCCCGGATCCGCTCGACGTCCGCGCTGCGGTCCGGAGCGCGCTCGCTGGAGCGGGCCTGACCGAGACGGTGACGTTCGCCCTCGTGCCGCCGTCGATGGTGGAGCGCTTCCCGTGGCGCGACGATGGGGCGCCTGACGGTGAGCCCGAGCAGTCTGCCGGTGGCGCTCCGGTGCACGTCACCAACCCGCTGTCCAGCCAGCACTCAGTCCTTCGCCAGAGCCTGCTGGGCAGCCTGCTGGAGGTCGTCGCCACGAACCTCCGCCACGGGCGGGACGACGTGGCGATCTTCGAGATCGGCAAGGGCTACGGAACCGGCGCCTCGCCCGGTGATGGGACCCGCGAGTGGTGGCGTCTCGGGTTCGCCTTGACCGGCGATGCCGAAGCGCGCGCATGGAACCGCACGGCCCGGCCGTACGACCTGGACGATGCCAAGGGCCTGGTCGAGCTGATCGCCGCACGGCTCGGTCTGGACGTGGGCGGCTACTCGCGACTCGAGGACGACCCGAACCTGCACCCGGGACGCGCCGCCCGGATCGGCGTGGCTGGCGCGGTCACGGGCCGGATCGGCGAGGTCCATCCCGCCGTCCTCGCCGAACTCGAGCTGCGTGCCGACCGGATCGTCGTCGGCGAGCTGGCCGTCCTCGGGGTCGCCGGCGGACAGCTGGCTGACGTGCAGGCTCGGACACCGTCGCGACATCCCGATGTCGAGCGCGACCTGGCAGTCGTCGTCGCCATCGGCCGGACCGCCGCCGAGGTCGAAGCGGCCATCCGCGGACATGGCGGACCGCTGCTACGCTCGGTCGCGCTGTTCGACGGCTACCGCGGACGGCCCCTCGCCGACGACGAGATCAGCCTCGCCTACCGGCTCGTGTTCTCCGGTGACGATCGAACGCTGACCGAGGCCGAGGTGGCTGACGCGGTCGAGGCGATCACGGGCGGCCTTGCGGCGGATGTCGGCGGACGCCTGCGCATCTGACCGAACCACCCAGGACCACCCTGAACGGCTACGGACGTCCCTGGTGGCGGGTCTCGGGCCTTGCGATGGCCCGATGAGCGCTGCTACCCTTGCGCCGCCCTGCCACCGGTGGGGCCCGTCGCACGAGGAGTCCAGGTGGAGATCGGTGACTTCATCCTCGGGTTCAACGCGCTCGACCTAGTCCTCATCGGGTTCTTCGCTGTCTTCTTCATCCTGGGATTCGCCCAGGGGACGATCCGCCGCTTGATCGGCATCGGCTCGGTCCTGTTCTCGTTCCTGTTCGCGGCCAATCTCTCCGCGCCGCTGGGGGCGTTTTTGGGTGAGAACTGGACGCAGTTCTCACCGCAGTACGCCCAGATGATCGGGTTCATGTCGGTGTTCGTGCTCGGTTGCATCGTCTTCGCGATCCTCGCACAGGGGTTCTACAAGCCTCAGCCGCTGTTCCAGAAGGCGCGCTTCGTGGACGAGATCATCGGCGGGATCCTCGGCCTCATCGAGGCCGGCCTGATCCTCCTGTGTTTCATCGTCATCCTGGACACGTTCTTCCGCGCGACGGGCATCCCGGCCGATCCGGACGAGCTGCCGTACCTGCGCGAGATCTATGACGCCCTCAATACCAGTCAGGTCGCCATCACGTTCCGAGACGTCGTCATCCCGGCGTTCATGACCGTCTTCGCGTTCCTGGTGCCCACCCCGATCTCGGACCTGTACTAGGGCCCTGGGCGTCCTCGACCGCGCGATCCTCAGCGGGTCGTCCATCCAGGCGGCTCGCGACCTGCTGGGTGCGCGGCTCGTCCGGGACGACGACACCGGCCTGCGAGTGGCCAGGATCGTCGAGGTCGAGGCGTATATCGGTGAGGCCGACCGGGCGTCGCACGCGCGGTTCGGACCGACGCCGCGCAACCGGGTCATGTACGGACCGGCAGGGCATGCCTACGTGTACCTTGTCTACGGGATGCACGACTGCCTGAACGTGGTCACCGAACCAGTCGGTGCACCAGCCGCCCTGCTCATCCGCGCCGTCGAGCCCCTCGAGGGCGTGTCGTCCATGCGCCTGGACCGCATCCTCCGGGCCGGTCGCGGACGTCGCGCCTGGACACCCGAACGCGCCACACGATCGGCCGCCCGACTCGCCCGCGTCCCGGATGCCGGACTGGCGGCCGGTCCGGGCCTCGTCACCGCCTCGTTCGGCATCGATACGGCGTGGACCGGGTCTGATCTATGCGATCCGTCGGCGCCGCTGCGGCTGGAGCCTCGCCCGGCCGGCGATCGTCCGATCGTGCATGCGTCGCCCCGGGTCGGCATCGGCTATGCCGGCACGCCCTGGGTCGAGCGACCCTGGCGCTTCACCATCGCGCGGGACTGACGGCCGATGGATCCGCGCTCGATCGTCCTGCTCGAATTCCCGGCCATCCGGGACCGCCTCGCGGCGGCGACGGCCTTCGGGCCGTCGAGACGCCTGGCGGAGACCCTGGAGCCGTCCTCCGAGCCCGTGGTGGTCGCCCGGGGGCTCGACGAGACCGACCAGACCCTGGCCCTGCTCCAGGAACAGCCGGCCGTGGGGATCGGTGGGGCCCACGATATCGGCCCATCGGTGGAACGCGCCGTCCGGGGCGGCCGCCTGGAGCCATCCGACTTCCTGGAGATCGCCGACACGCTCGACGCCACGACCCGGCTCGCCGCTGTCCTGACCGACGACCGGCGGTCGCTGCTCCGGGAGCTGGGTCATGACCTCCACCCGCTGCAGGCGTTGCGATCCACGCTGGCCCGGAGCTTCGACCCGGTCGGCGAGCTGCTCGACACGGCGTCGCCCCGACTGGGCGGCTTGCGAGCTGCCGTCCGCGTGGCCTACGACCGCTTGCGCCGACGGTTGGATTCGCTCGTCGGTGCGGAACTCGGGAGCGCGCTGCAGGAACCGATCGTCACCCTCCGCAATGGGCGGTATGTCGTCCCGGTCAAGGCTGAAGCTCGATCTCGCGTGAAGGGTATCGTCCACGACGCGTCCGGTAGCGGGCAGACCCTGTTCATCGAGCCGCTGGTCGCGGTCGAACTGGGTAATGCGTGGCGGGAGGCCAAGGCGGCCGAACAGGAGGAAGTGGCGCGTGTCCTCGACGAGCTCTCGGCGCTCGTCGCGATCCATGGACAGGCGCTGCGTGACACGCTGGCCGCGTTAGCGTCGTTCGATCTCTGGAGCGCCAAGGCAGCGCTCGCGACCGAGATGGATGCTGAACGGCCGCGGACATCCGAGCGGACCGAGGTCGTGCTGCTGTCAGCCCGACACCCGGGGCTGACCGGCCGCGCGATCCCCATCGACATCCGGCTCGGCGACGGCTATACCGCGCTCGTCGTGACGGGCCCGAACACCGGCGGCAAGACCGTGACCCTGCGGACCCTCGGCCTGCTGAGCCTGATGCACCAGGCTGGGCTGCATATCCCGGTCGCGGCGGGTAGCAGTCTGCCGATCTGGCGCGACATCTTCGCGGACATCGGCGACGAGCAGTCCGTGGCGCAGTCGCTGTCGACGTTCTCGGGTCACCTGCGCTCGATCACCCGGATCGTCAAGGAGGCCGGTCCAGGCACGCTCGTGCTGCTCGATGAACTCGGGGCGGGCACAGACCCGACCGAGGGATCGGCCCTGGCCCAAGCCCTCCTCGACCACTTCATCCAGGCCGGCGCGCTGGTCGCGGCCACCACCCACTTCGCCGAGTTTAAGGCGTACGCGCACACGACCGAGGGTGCCCGCAACGCCGCGGTCGAATTCGACCTCGAGACGCTCTCGCCCACGTACCGCCTCACGATCGGGCTTCCCGGCGGCAGCCAGGCGTTCGCCATCGCCGAGCGGCTTGGGCTGCCACGGCACATCGTGGAGGATGCCAAGTCGCGCCTGACAGACACGCAGCGCTCGCTCGAGGAGACGCTGGTGGCGCTCAAGGCGACCGAAGGCGAGACGAGTGCCTCGCGGGACCAGGCCCGCTCCATGGAGCTGCGGACCGCCGAGGCCCTCCGTGATGCGGCAGACGAGCGACGCAGGGCGCGACGCGATCGCGACGAGATCGTCACGAACGCGCGCCAGGAAGCGGATCGGATCCTGGACCGGCTGCGCGATGAGGTCCGGGCGGTCCGCGAATCACTCCAGCGCGAGTCGCTCACCGTCGACGCCATCGACGCGGCCCTCGAAGCCGCCGAAGCCCAGGCGGAGGCCTTGCCCGACCTCGACGAGGCCTCGCTCCCGGTGGGCCCAGCGTCGCTGCGCGAGTGGCGACTGGGCGATCGCGCCCGCAGCCTCACCGGCGGATGGGAAGGTCGGATCGTGGCCCTCGAGCGCGACGGCACGCGCGCCTCCCTCGAAGCGGGCGGCATCCGAGTCATGGTCGACGTCGACGATCTCATGCCGGCCCTCGGCGGTTCGACCGACCCGGTGACACCTGAACCTACGATCAGCGTGGACCGAAGTCGGTCCGTGGCCGCGTCACTGGACCTCCGAGGCGCGCGGGTCGATGAAGCCCTCGATGCTCTCGATCGCTACCTGGACGACGCGAGCGTCGCGGGGATGCACAAGGTCTTGATCATCCATGGGCAGGGGACCGGGGCGCTGCGCGACGCCGTCCGGCGCCAGGCGGGCACCAACGCGCTGGTCACGTCGGTGCGCGCCGGTCAGCGCGGTGAGGGCGGCGACGGAGCCACGATCGTCGAGCTCTGAGGTCCGCGGGCGGACCGAACCCAGGTCACGGCTTGGGCGACTTCGGCGGGTTCGGGTTGCCGCCGCTAGGCTCGGGATCGATCGACGGACAGGGCGTGGCTTCGGGCGGCAGCAGGAGCGGGTCGCACGGTGGCGGCGTCGCGGGCGCCAGAGGGCATGTTTGTGTTGGGGCGAACTTGGCGCCCCAACTCCGACCGAACGGGTAGAAGCCGCTGCCGTAGAAGTAGGCGGTCCGAGTTCCCTTGGATCCGCCACGAACGCCGACGCCCCTGGCTGCCCGGTTCGCCCAGGCCCGGTCTGCCTTCTGCCAATTCGGGAAGCCCGACTCGACTTCACGCATGTTGAAGAAGCCCTCGCTGACCTTCGGACCCACACAACCTTCCTGCCACAGCAGTCCGGACGCCGCATCGATCGCCTTGGCGACCCGAGACGTCTCGCGCTGGGTCGGGATCGTGCCCTTGATGAAGATCTCCTTGACCTTCCTGGTCGTGAACGGGCCGGGTTTGAGGCCGGTGAACGCATCGACCGTCGCGGTCTGCAGCCCGCTGGGCGCCTTGAACGCCGCGATCGGCGTGCCCCGGCTGATCTCGCCGAGGATGGCCGACCAGAGCGGGGCAGACGTGTCGAGCGAGAGCTTCCCGTCGTTGGGCGTGCTGTCGCTGTTGCCCATCCAGATGCCGACGGCCAGGGCTGGCGCGTCCGGGTCCTTGGGCGGCGCCAGGTACCCGTACGCCGCCACGTCCTTGTTGTCGCTCGTCGTCCCGGTCTTGTAGGCGGCCGGCCGGCGCCGGCCCTTGTCGTAGATGGCGAACTCGCCCCAGAACGGGTTGACCTTCGGCTCGGTGTTGCCGGCGAGGATGTCCGTGATGATGTAGGCGGCCTGCTTGCTCACGACCTGTTTTCCCGCGGGCTTCTTGTCGGTCAGCGGGTAGATCGTCTTGCCATCCTCGTCGACGACCTTGGTGATCATCGTCCGCGGCATCAGACGACCACCGTTGGCGGTCATGCCGTACGCGCCGAGCAGGTCGATCGGGTGGACCTCAAGGGTTCCGATGCCCATCGACGTCACCGGGACGGCGGTGGACTGGTACTTAAGCCCGAAGTCCTTGGTGCGGTCGAACACGTGGTCCAGGCCGCTGATCAGGGTGCCCTTGATCGCCGGCACGTTCAGGGAGAATTGGAGGGCCGATCGAAGCCGGACAGGACCGCGCTCCAACTTGTCCGCCTGGATCGGCGTGAAGTTGTTGCCGAAGTTGGTGAACACATCCATGAACATCGTCGACGCGGTCAGCGTCCCGTCGTCGATACCCACGAGGTAGTTGATCGGCTTGATCGCCGACCCCGGCTGGCGCCAGCCCTTGGCGAGCACGTCGAACTGCGGCTGGAACTTCTTGTTGCCCTTGGCCGTGTAGCTCGCACTGCCAGCGTAGGCCAGCACCTCGCCAGTCCGGTAATCGATGACGCCGGCCGCCGCGTTATGGATGTTTCGTCCGCGCAGGTTGAGGATCCAGTTCCACTCGCCGGCGGGGATCCTGCGGCTGCGAAGCACGGCCCTGGGACTCTTGGCGTTCGGCGCGCGCGCGGCGGCGAAGACCCACTTCTCGACCTTCTGCTGCATCTTCCAATCGAGCGTCGTGGTGACCCGATACCCGCCGGTGTCGACGCGCGGACAGTCGGTCGGGGGGGCGGGGCACACGATGGCCGACAGAGCCTCCCGGACCTGCCATACGAAATGGGGTGCCTTCCAGTTGGTG
>JBKJXL010000214.1:0-4221 GCA_046716225.1 Candidatus Limnocylindrales bacterium
GGCCCTGGGATCGCGGCGGACGATCTGCCGCACGTGTTCGAGCGCTTCTATCGGGCGGACACCGCCCGGGCCACGGATCCGGCGACCGGCCGGCCGACAGGGCTTGGGCTTGGGCTCACGATCGCGCGGGAACTGCTTGCCGCCAGCAACGGGCGGATCGCCGTTGAGCGGACCGGTCCCGATGGCACCACCTTCGTGGTGGAGGTGCCGCGGACTCAGCGGAAGACCATCCCCCGGACGTAGACCTTGTTCGGGGTCAGCCCCAGCGGGATAAGGGTGGTCGAGAACGTCGTGGATCTGAGGGCACCCAGTGTCGTGGCGCCGACCTGGGCTCGGGCGGCGTCCAGGACCCCACTCCGTGTGTCGTACAGCGTCACGGCGACCCACAGCGTGGTGACCGTCTTCGTGTACGGGTTCTTGACGGTCCCAGCGACAACGTACTGCCCGCTGCCGTTCTGCCCGTTGGTCGTGGTCGTGGGCTTCGGGGCACCGATGAGTCGCGTCGTCGGCGTGGCACTGATGGTGTAGACCGCGTGGTCATAGCCCGCCGGCAGCGCACCGACGATCCGGAACGGCGCCCGAGCCCCGACCGTCAGGTACGACAGGTCCGCGTACGCGGTCCGCGTCGCCAGGAGCACGTTCGAGGCGTTGTACAGCTTGGCGGTGACCTTGGTGGACCCGACCGTCCTGGTCGTGTTGTTGTAGAGCTCGCCGATGAGGCGAAGCGTGCCGCCCTCGATGCGGACCTTCGTCGACAGGATGTGCACGCTGGCTGGCAGCTTGCGCAGGCGGACGACGTAGGGCGGCGTGGCGCCCGTGCCGCTTCCGCTCAGCTTGACGGCATAGGTGCCGGCGGACAGGCTTCGGATGATCTCCTCGGCCCCGTTACCGGCGCGATCCGAGCTCTGGAGCAGCGTGCTGCAGCCGCTGTAGAGGTCCAACCGGCCGCCCGTCGTCAGGTCGCCAAGGACGATCCGGATCCGCCCTGCGCTCGACATCGTGAAGCGGTACCAATCCGCGTCATTCGTCTTGGCGAACGTGCCGCTGATCCACTGGTTGGCGGGCGCGACCGCGGCCGGCGAGCCGCTGCAGGTATCGGATCGGTCGGTCGTGCCGGTCAGCGTGTAGTCGGCGACCAGGTTCGTGGCCCCCTGGATGACCGGGACCCCGTGCGTACGTGCGCCACCATCGGACCAGCTGCTGAACGTCCAGGTCTCCTCGCCGAGGGTGGCCGTCTGCGGCGCGCTGACGCTGATCGTCGAACCGACGATGGCCGTCGTGGCGCTCACCGTGAGCGGGATCCCGGTTGGATCGCTCGTGGCGGCCACCGTGCCCGTCTTCGGGAAGACCTTGACGTCGTCGGTCGCGGTCAGGCCATTCGAATCCATCACGGTCACGGTCAGCTGCAGGTGGGACGGGTACTCGTGGTCCGGGGCGTCGAAGCTGCCGGACTTCACGTCCGAGAACGACGTGATGATGTGGGCGTGGCAGTCGGACGGGCAGTGCTGCATCTCGAGCGTCCACTCGAACGCGGCAGCGGGAAGGGTCCCATCCTGCGGGTCCGAGCCGGTCGCACTGAAGGCGATCGTCTGGCCGACCTGCCAGGTGAGCGTCGACAGGGGCGCCGTGATGGAGACCGTCGGTGGCGAGTTGCCGGCCGAGACGGTTCGCGTCGTCGTGTCCGTGGCGCCTTCGGTATCGGTCACTCGGAGGCCCACCTCCACGTCGGCGACCGTGCTGTAGACCCTGTCGTTGACCGTGACCCCGGTCGCGTCGTCGTACTGGCCGTCCCCGTCCAGGTCCCACGCGTACGTGAGCGCCTGGCCATCCGCATCGCTGGAGCCACTGGCGTTGAAGTCCACGGTCAGCGGGGCGGGCCCGAACGACGGGGTCGCGGTGAACGACGCGACCGGCGGCACGTTCCCGCCATAGAAACGGATCCGGCGGACCTCGTTGAGCTCGTAGTCCGTGTAGATCAGGTCACCGCCGGGGCTGACCGTGAGCGAGACGGCACCGCCGTCCGGGTCCGGAGACGGCCTGGCCAGGTTCGCGAAGAGCTGGCGACCCGCGACATTCGGTTCTCCTCCGGCACCCGCGGGCATGAACCAGATGCAGTTGCGCGAATAGTCGGTGAAGAACAGGCCGTTGTCGTAGCTGGACGGGTAGCCGCTGGACGCCGGCAGGAAGGCCAGGCCGGAGATGGACGAACTACCGGTGCCGCACCCGTCGCCCGACACGACAGACGACGCATGGTTGTACGTGTAATACGGGCTCGTGACGCTCGCGGCGCTCAGGGTGTCGCAGAGCGCCAGGCCCAGGTCGTCGAAGAAGGGGAGGGTACCAGCCCCCTCATAGCACGGCCAGCCGAAGTTGACCGCGGCGCCGGTCGGATCCGTCAAGCGGTTGATCTCTTCCCAGGTGGCGAATCCGACGTCGCCCAGCCAGACGTCGTCCGTCCCCGGCTTGATCGTGAACCGGAATGGGTTGCGCAGGCCGTAGGCGATGATCCGCCGCGCGTTCGCATCGCTGCTTCCGATGTTCGCGTTGGTCGGCCAGGCAGCACCCGTGTCCGGGTTGACCCGGAGGATGGTGCCATCGAGGCCGGTCGGATCGCCGGTGGTCCGGATGTCCTGGCTGCGGAGCGCGCCTCCTTCGGCGGATGGTGGCGTCATCGACCCGCCGACACCGCCCGGCGGATCGCCGCATGGGTTCCGTGGTGTCGGCGTGCCCGACAGGGTCCCGCCCAGCTGCCCGTAGTCCGGGCTGCCGCTGTTGAAGCTGGCGCCATCACCGGCCGAGACGTAGAGGGCCCCTTCGGGACCGAACATGAGCGCGCCCTGCGAATGGCTCGGGAACTGCTGGCACCAGTCCTCGATCAGGACCAGTTCGCTGCCTGTCATCTGTGGATCGACCGTCTGGTCCGACGTCAGGCGGGACAGTCGGCCGGAGACGACACAGCCGTCGGTCGTGCCACGCGGTGGGTCCGGGCAGATCTCGTTCCAGGGGTTCACACCGCTCGTCGGCCAGCGCGGAGGCGGTGATCCATCGCCAAGGATGTGGTTGTAGGCATACAGGACGTAGACATACGGCCGCCCGCTCGCGTACGCGGGGTCCACGGCCAGTCCCATCATGCCCCGGTCCCAATAGTTCTCGACGTTGACGCTCAGGTCGGCGAACGTCACCGGGGTCTGATCGGTCAGGCTGTCGTAGACATTGATGGTGCCGCGCTTCTCGGCCACGAAGACTTTGCCGTCCGGAGCGAAGGCGACGGCCATCGGGCGGTCTAGTCCGGACCAGACCGTCTCGTCGGCGAATCCGGCGGGCACGGTCGCACCCACGGCCGCGACGGGCGTGGCGCTGGCCGGCAACAGGGCGGCGACGATGAGGAGCGCCCCGACGAGACTGACGGGACGGCGGGCGCGGATCATGGCGGAAAGGCCCCCGGGGATGAGTACTCGAGTACCATCGGGCACCGGACGAATTCCGTCAATGAGCCCCGCCCGGAAGCGGTGCGGGACGGAACCGGAACGGCGGAACCCGGCGGAACCGGAGCGTTCGCTACTTGTCCCGCTCCGGACCGCTCAGGACCGCCTGGGCCGCCGCGAGCCGAGCGACCGGCACACGGAACGGGGAGCACGACACGTAGTCCAGCCCGATCCGCTCGCATTTGGCGATGGACTCCGGGTCGCCGCCATGCTCGCCGCAGATCCCGAGCTCCAGGTCCGGTCGCGTGGCCCGGCCCTTGTCGACGGCCATCTTCATCAGCCCCGCGACCGCGTCGTCCAGGGTCTGGAACGGGTTCACCGGCAGGATCCCGTCCTCGACGTACTTGAGCAGGAACCCGCCCTCGGCGTCGTCGCGGCTGTAGCCGAACGTCATCTGGGTCAGATCGTTGGTGCCGAAGCTGAAGAACGCCGCGTGGTGGGCGATCTCGTCTGCCGTGAGGGCGCCCCTGGGGACTTCGATCATCGTGCCGAAGACGTACTCGACCTCGACGCCCGCGGCGGCTTCGACAGCCTTCGCCTCCGCTTCGAGCAACGCCTTGGTGGCGGACAGCTCGTTCACGTGGCCGACGAGCGGGATCATGATCTTCGCTTTCGGGTGCCCACCGGACGCCTTGACCGCGATGAGCCCGTTGAGGATGGCCCGGGTCTGGACCTTCACGAAGTCCGGGATCATCAGGCCCAGGCGGCAGCCGCGCAGGCCGAGCATCGGATTCTG
>JBKJXL010000215.1:0-5222 GCA_046716225.1 Candidatus Limnocylindrales bacterium
GCATGAGGACACGGTCCGGGTAGCGATGGACGAGGCCCGGGACCGGCGAGTGGCGGTCTTCGGCGAGTGAGTCCTCCATCATCCCGGTGAAGGCCCCGTGCTCCTCCGCCGTCGGGATGACCTGCAGGCGGATCGGGTCGTTCGGATCGTTGGGATCGATCAGGCTCATGAAGTACGGCGTGATGTCCACCCGGAACCGATCCGGGACGGACAGCCCCTCACGCTCGGAGTCCGTCAGGTTCAGGATCTGCTCGATCTCCGCGAGGTCGTTGACGCGGTGGCTGAGTTGCCAGCGCCAGTCGTTCCACTGCTCGTCGGGGATGTCGGCCCACATCGGGGCTCGCCGACTCACCGCGGGACGACCGTCCACACCGACCGCCTTGGCCGGATCGAACGCGTTCACGAACGGCACCTCGGCCGCGGCGCGGGCCGCGTCCTGGTGCGCGATCGCGGTCTTGATCTCCTGGGCGTCCAACGGGTTTCGACCTCCGGCCTGCGACGCATAAAGTCTATGCAGTCTGCATGTCCGCGGATGATAGCGCCAGCCGGCCGGAAGGGCTAGTGGAATGGGCCGAATGGCATGGGACCGTCCGCGGGTACACCTCGTACCGTCCGATCAGAGGCCCGTCCGGGCCCGACGCTTGGGGAGATCGCAACGGTGCTGCCACGTCTGATCCAAGGTGGGATGGGCGCCGGCGTGTCCAGTTGGACGCTCGCCCGCGAAGTCTCTCGGCTAGGGCAACTGGGGGTCGTCTCCGGCACGGCGCTCGATTCGATCCTCGTCCGGAAGCTGTGGGACGGCGATCCCAAGGGCCATGCACGGCGGGCGATGGAGGCCTTCCCGTCGCAGGACATCGTCCGATCCGTCCTCGAGCGCTACTTCCGCGATGGCGGCGCGGACGGAGCCGGCCATGGCAAGGCGGCTCGCTACAAGCTCGCTCCCCTCCTTCGGGCGCCGCTCAAGCCCGAGCGCAACGCTCTCATCGCGCTCGCGAACTTCGTCGACGTATTCCTCGCCAAGGAGGGCCACGACGGGGTCGTCGGGATCAACTACCTCGAGAAGATCCAGCTCCCGACGCTCCCCAGTCTGTACGGCGCGATGCTGGCCGACGTCGATGTCGTCCTCATGGGCGCCGGCATCCCGATCGAGATCCCGGCGGTCCTGGACCGCCTGGCGCGGCACGAGCCGGTATCGATCCGCCTCGATGTGCTGGAGGCCGGCGACCGGACGTTCGAGCTGCATTTCGACCCGTCCACGATCGGCCTCGGAGCGGCGAGCGAGGTCGACGCGGAACCGGCTCCCCTGCGCCGTCCGGCGTTCCTCCCGATCGTCTCTGCCGCGACCCTCGCCAAGGCTCTCCTGCGCAAGTCGCCCGACGGGATCCAGGGCTTCGTCGTCGAGGGTCCGGTCGCTGGCGGCCACAACGCCCCGCCCCGCGGCCAATTGCAGCTCGACGAGCGCGGCTCACCGGTCTACGGCGACCGCGATGTCGTGGACCTCGAGCAGATGCAGGCGTTCGGGGTGCCGTTCTGGCTGGCCGGCGCCTACGGGAGCCGGGCTCGGTTCCAGGAAGCCCTCGATGCCGGTGCGCATGGCGTCCAGGTCGGCACGGCCTTCGCGTTCTGCGAGGAATCGGGCCTGGATCCCGCCCTTCGAGAGCGGTTCCTCGCGAGCATCGTCGCGGGTGACGGGGACGTGTACACGGATCCGGTCGCTTCGCCCACCGGCTTCCCGTTCAAGGTGGCCGAGTTGAGCGGCACGCTGTCGGAGGAGGCGCCGTACGAGGCCCGGCCGCGCCTGTGCGACCTGGGTTATCTCCGGCGCGCGTATGTCCGGCCGGACGGGCGGCTCGACTATCGCTGCCCGAGCGAACCCGTCGACGACTACGTCCGCAAGGGCGGCGAGCTCGAGGACACGGTCGGGCGCAAGTGCCTGTGCAACGCGCTCGTCACCAACATCGGGATGGGCCAGTGGCGACCCGATGGCTATGCCGAGCTGCCGATGCTGACAGCCGGCGACGACATCGCATCCGTGAGGGCATTCATCTCGCCGGGGCACCTGTCGTACCACGCGCGCGACGTCGTGGCGTCGCTGCTGCCGGTGGGAGCCTCCTAGGGTCTCGTCGTGGCGCCGCCGACGGCTGGCGCCGGGCTCACTCGCCGATGACGGCCCACAGGAAGCCCATCATGATGAAGAACCCGCTGAACAGCGCGATCAGGCCGATCCCGCCGTATGGCGAGTTCGCGCCCGTGTGCGGCACGAGCTGGAGGCCGATCCCGAAGACCACCGCCCAACCGATGAACAGGAACGTGAAGAGGAACTTCGCATTCGGGCTGGTGATCTTCTTGACCCACGACGCGCCGCCCTCGGCGACCATCGCGGATCGCAGGACGATCGCGATCATCAGGATGACGAGGGCCGCAGAGATCCCGAACGGGATGGGCTGCGTGAAGGGGATCAGGAAGAGCTGCATCTCGCCGCGATGCTAGCAGATGGCACCTGGTCGATGAGGCTCACCATCGCGCCGCAGGTCGAGGCTCGCTCGGTTGCCCTGCTCGTGTACGTCGGCACGGTGCGCGTGGTGACCATTTGGGACATTGAAGCATTGGATCGTTGCGTTTCGGTGCGTGTGATGCACCGGCCGGTCAAGGAAGGCCGCCGTGTTGGCCATGCGGGGCATGTCGCGCCATGATCGGCATCGGAAGGCCGTCTGCTTGGTCGATACGGTCGCCCGGTGCACATTTCATCCGGGCGGGGTGAGGGGCCGCATCCGGGCGGGGTGAGGAGCCACGATCCGGGCCTGGGTGAAGGCCAGCCCGAGCGTTCACGACTACGATGACGGCGTGAACCCCTTCGAACGCCTGGGCCGCTTCGTGGTGCGCCGGGCGTGGTGGATCGTCGGTGCGTGGACTCTGCTCCTGCTGGCGGCACTGCCCCTCGCGCCGCAGGTCCCGGGCGCCCTGTCGGCCGGCGGATTCATCCTCGACGACCTCGAATCCGCCCGGGCCAAGGCCCTGCTCGGCACGGAACTCGACCTCCCGCCGAGCGCCCTGGTCATCGTCTTCTCCAGCCCCACCCTGCAAGCCGGCACGCCGGCCTTCGAACTGGCCGCCGCCGAGGCCGTGCGCGACATCCCCACTGCGCCACACGTCGCCCGCGTCGTCACCCACCTCCTGTCGCCTCGACAGATCTCCGCGGATCGCCATACGGCGTACGACATCGTGTTCCTGGACCTGCCGCCGGACGACTCCCCCGAGGCGCTGCCGATCCTGCGCGAGCGCCTCCGCGACGCGCCCGGCCTCGACGTGGAGCTTGCCGGCGGTCCCGCGTTCTATGGCGATGTCCAGACGGTGTCCGAGGCGGACCTCCAGCGCAGCGAGCTGATCTCCCTGCCGCTGGCCGCGGTCGCGCTGCTCGTGGTGTTCGGGTCGGTCGTCGCGGCCGGCGTGCCGCTCATCGTCGGTGGGGCGGCGGTCGTGGTCGCGCTCGCGGCCATCTTCCTGGTCGCGTCGATCACCCCGATGAGCATCTTCGTCCTGAACCTTGCGACGCTCCTGGGGCTCGGACTCGGGGTGGACTACTCGCTGCTCATGACCAGCCGGTTCCGCGAGGAGCTGGCCTCGCGCGGGGACAGTCCGACCCAGGTGGCCGACGCCGTCCGGGTCACCGTCGCCACCGCCGGACGGGCGGTCTTCTTCAGTGCCGTGACCGTCCTGCTGGGGCTGCTGGGGCTGATCCTGTTCGAGTTCATGATCCTGCGCTCGGTCGGGATCGCAGGCGCGATCGTCGTGGGGCTGGCCGGAGTCGCGGCACTCACCCTGCTACCGGCCGTCCTGACCATCCTGGGCACCCGGATCGACCGGCTCGCCATCCGCAAGGTCACGGTCAAGCCGGAGCCGGACGGCCCGTGGTCCAGGCTGGCGCGTCGCGTCATGCGTCATCCCATCGCCGTACTGATCCCCACCCTGGGCTTCCTCCTGTTGCTGGGGTGGCCGTTCCTGCACGTCCGGTTCAACGCCCCGGACGCGTCGATCCTCCCGCCCTCCGTACCGTCACGAGCGGCCTTCGATCGCCTAGAGCGGGAGTTCGGCGAGGGCGAGTTCGCCCCGATCGTGCTGGCCGTCCGGACGGACGGTCCGGCGACCACGCCGGCCAACCTGGCCGAGCTGTACGACTACTCGCGACGACTCGCGGCCGACCCGAGCGTGACGCGCGTTGACAGCCTGGTGGACGTGGACCCGCGCCTGACCCTGGACCAATACGCGCTGCTGTACGGCGACCCGAACGGTCCACGCGACCGGTACGTGGCAACCACGCTGGCGGCCACGACGCGTGGGGATCTCACCGCATTCACGCTGTACACGCCCTACGGCCCGAACCGCGACGAGGGCAAGGCCCTGGTGGCGGCCTTGCGCGACCCGAGCGGCGAGCTGGCGCCACCGGACGGGATGACCGCGCTGGTAGGCGGCGGAGCTGCGGACGTCACCGATGTCGTGGACCGCGTGGCCGCTGACTTCCCACGGACGGCCCTGTTCATCATCGTCACGACCTACCTCGTGCTCTTCATGCTCCTCCGGTCGGTCGTGCTGCCGGCCAAGGCGCTGATCATGAATACGCTGTCGATCGTCGCGAGCTTCGGGGCGCTCGTCTGGATCTTCCAGGATGGCAACCTCTCGAGCGTCCTGGGCTTCCAGCCGGTGGGCTATGTCGAGACGACCCAGCCGGTCATCCTCTTCTGCGTCCTGTTCGGCCTGTCCATGGACTACGAGGTATTCCTGCTGTCGCGCATGAAGGAGGTCTGGGACCGGACCGGCGACAACACCGAAGCCGTCGCTCGCGGCCTCGAGCGAAGCGGTCGGATCGTGACCTCGGCCGCCCTGATCGTGGTGGTCGTGGCCGGCTCCTTCGCGTTCGCCGACATCGTCCTGATCAAGGCCCTGGGGATCGGCATGGCGATCGCTATCGCCCTGGACGCGACCGTGGTCCGGGCCCTGCTCGTGCCCGCGACGATGCGCTTGCTGGGCAAGTGGAACTGGTGGATGCCGGCGTGGCTCGGTCGGCTCGTCGCCGGTCACCTGCCGGCGGCCGAGGCGGACGTGGAAGCGGCGCTGCGACCATGATCGGTCGCGTGGCCGCTCGCGTGGCCACTCGACGGTCCTGGCTGCTGCTCCTGCTGGCGCGCGTCACCGCCGGGGGCACCGGCGGCGCCCCGATTCTGGCG
>JBKJXL010000216.1:0-3998 GCA_046716225.1 Candidatus Limnocylindrales bacterium
GCGCTCTCTGGGGGTCCAGCATGACCGCCTCTGCCGCGACGGCCGCGACTGCGACCCGGGGCGCGCCGGCCGCGACCGCGACCCGGGGCGCGATCAGCCTGGCGGGGCTCAGCGTCGACTTCCCGACGCGAGGGGCCGGACGCCTGACAGCGCTCGATGGCGTGGATCTCTCGATCGACGGCGGGGAGGTGATCGCGCTCATCGGCCCGAACGGCTGTGGCAAATCGACGCTCCTGCGGGTCATCGCCGGGCTGCTCCCTCCGGCCCGCGGGACCGCGGACCTCGACGGCGAACCCATCACCGGACCGGATGCCCGCGTGGGGCTGGTCTTCCAGGAGCCGCGCTTGCTCCCCTGGCGAACGAGCGCCGACAACATCACCTACCCGCTGGAGCTCGACGGCTGGTCCACGGATCGCCGAGCGGCGCGTCTGGCCGAACTGATCGACCTGGTCCGACTGGATCCTTCCGCGGTCACGGCACGACCGTCCGAGCTGTCCGGCGGCACGCTCCAGCGGGTCGCGCTTGCCCGTGCGCTGGCGCTGGCGCCCGAAGTGTTGCTGCTCGACGAGCCGTTCTGCGCGCTCGATGCGATGACGCGAGAGCGCTTCGATCTCGAGCTGCTGCGTCTCTGGGACCGGGCCGCAACGACGATCGTCATGGTCACCCACAGCATCCCCGAGGCCGTGCTGGTCGCCGATCGGGTCGTGGTCATGTCGCCGCGACCCGGGCGGATCAGGGCCGAGATCGCCGTGGACCTGCCGCGGCCCCGAACCCTGGAGCTCATGGAGACCCCGGCCGCCACCGCGACGATGGCCCGGGTCCGGGCGCACCTGGTGGTCGGCCCATGACGTCCGACCGACTCGTGACCCGCTCGAGCGTGCTGACCGTGGTCGGCGCACTGGGCGTGTTCCTGCTCCTGTGGCGCGCGATCGTGCTCATCGGCGACTACCCGCCGTTCATCCTGCCCGCGCCGGAAGTCGTCTTCGGGCGGTTCGTCGGCGCGATCGCGGACGGCACGATCTGGCCGCATTTCGCGACGACACTCCAGGAGGTGGCGCTCGGCTTCATCGTCGGGGCGGGGAGTGGCGTCGTCATCGGGTATGCCCTGGCACGCAGCGCCCTGGTGGAACGGCTCATCTCCCCGTATCTCGTGGCGGCGCAGGCCGTCCCGATCCTGGCGCTCGCGCCGCTGCTGGCCTTGTGGTTCGGGCCGGGCCTCCTGAGCAAGGTCGTCATCTGCTCGCTGATCGTGTTCTTCCCGGTGGCCATCTCCACGCTCGTCGGGATCCGGTCCGTGGATCCGCGGCTGTTGGAACTCGGCCGGAGTCTGCGGGCGACCCGGCGACAGGAACTCACGACGCTCGAGGTCCCGGCCGCCCTGCCCAACATCCTGGGTGGGATGCGCGTCGGCGTCACGCTCGCGGTCGTGGGTGCCATCGTCGGCGAGTGGGCCGGCGCCGAACGCGGACTCGGCGTCCTCATCAACCTCGCCCGCGGGTCGCTCTTCGATATCCCTCTGATGTTCGCCGCGCTGCTCACGCTGGCGTTGCTGGGCATCGCCCTCTATCTCGCCGTCGTCGTCGTCGAACGTCGCCTCGTGGGCGTTCGATGATCGTCCGTCGTCCATCTCGCTCTCGTACTGCTCTGGAGGTCTTCATGTCGTCATCGCGTTCCCGGTTCCTCGTCCTTGGTCTCGTGGTCGCCGTCGTGGTGGCCGCCTGCACGGGCCCAGGTGGCTCAGCGAAGACGCAGCCACCCGCGCCATCCGCCGATCCCTCGGCCTCCCTGGAGGCGTCGCCGGAGCCGGTCGCGCTGAAGGTGGGTCTCGGATACATCCCGAGCGTCCAGTTCGCGCCGTTCTATCTCGCCCAGCAGGCCGGCTACTACGAGGACGCGGGACTCACGGTCACCTTCGAGAACAAGATCGATCCGGATCTCGTCGCGCTGGTGGGCGCGGGCGCGATCGATGTCGGCATCTCCGACGGCACGAGTGTCATCCCGGCCGTCAGTCAGGCGATCCCGATCCAGTACGTCGCCACGATCTACGGCAAGTTCCCGAACGTCGTCTTCGCCAAGACGTCGAGCGGCATCAAGACCGCGGCGGACCTGAAGGGGCGCAAGATCGGCACGCCCGGTCGATATGGCTCGGGCTGGATCATGCTGCAGGCGCTGTTGGGATCGGCGAACCTGACGACCGAGGAGGTCGAGATCATCGAATACCCGGACTTCACACAGCGCATCGCGGTCTCCGAGGGCGCCGTGGATGCGGCGACGGGCTTCGCGAACAACGAGCCGGTGCAGCTGGAACTGGGTGGTGACCCCGCGACGATCCTGCGCATCGACGACATCACGCCGCTGCCGGGGCCGGGCTTGATCGCGGGCACGGCGACGCTCGAGACCAAGCACGACGCGATCTCCGGCTTCGTCGCCGCAACGCTCCGGGCGATGGAGGAGATCAGGGCAAACCCGAGCGTGGGGCTGGAGGCGGCGATCATCGCCGTGCCGGAGCTTGCGACGACGCGCGACGCGCAGGCCGCGGTGCTCGCCGCGACGATCGAGTCGTGGTCCGGTCCCGTGCAGGACGAGTTCGGGCTGGGCGCGATCGACGACAACGGCTGGATCGATTCGATCGCGTTCATGACCGAGCTTGGCCTCGTGCCCAACCCGGTCACCGTGGAGGACCTCGTCCGGACGGATCTGCTGCCAGGAGGGAACTGACGGCGATGCTGGGTGGCGTGCGACCGAGCGGCGACCGCCGGTCGTGGTGGTTGCGTGAGGCGCTGGCGGCTGAGGCGGCCGCCGCGCCGCACCTGGCCGCTGCCGCACCGCCGTTGCGTGGGACCACGACCGCCGACGTCGTCATCCTGGGCGGTGGGTACACGGGCCTCTGGACGGCCTATCGCCTGACGGAGATCGCCCCACACGCCCGGATCGTGCTCCTGGAGGCCGACATCTGCGGCGGCGGCCCGTCCGGGCGCAACGGCGGGTTCGCGACGGGTTGGTGGGACGAACTCCCGACGTTGATCGAGCGGCACGGGGAGTCAGGTGCGGTGGACGTCGCGCGGGCGATCGACGAGGCGGTGGACGAGCTGGGGTCGTGGTGCGCCGAGCGCGGCGTGGATGCCTGGTACCGCAAGGCAGGCTCCATCTCGGCGAGTGCCGCGCCTGCTCAGGATGGCGGCTGGGAAGAGGCCGTTGAGGCGTGCCAGCAGGTGGGCGAGCCCGCGGCGCTGGTGGCGTTGTCGGCGGAGGAGGTCGCAGCGCGCGTGCAGTCGCCGGTCCTTCGGGCCGGTGCGTTCATGCCGGGCGCGGCGACGATCCAACCGGCGTCCCTGGCGCGGGGACTGCGGCGCGTCCTGCTGGAACGTGGCGTCGTCATCCACGAAGGCACGACCGTCACGGAGCTGGACGGGGAGCGACCCGGATGGCTCGGGCGCGCGGGCGCTGGGGCGCGGCGTTCGCCGGTCGGGCGGGGTTCCCGCGCCGGTCTGGCGGGGAGTGGCCCGCAGCCGGTCCGGGTCCGAACGACGTCGGCGGTGGGCGACGGCCAGGTCACGGCTGGATCGGCGGTCGTCGCCTTCAACGCGTGGGCCGCCGCGTGGCCATCGTTCGGGCGGCGGCTCGTGACGTGGTCCAGCTACATCGTGCTGACCGAACCGATCCCGGACCGTCTCGCCGACATCGGATGGACCGGCGGCGAAGGCCTGGCCGACAACCGGTTCACGTTGCACTACCTTCGGACCACGCCGGACGGCCGCATCGCGATCGGCGGGGGCGGCGGTCGGGCCGGGTTCGGCGGCCGGATCGGGCCCGCGTTCACGGATGATGCCCGGTCCACGTCCCGGTCCGCGGCCGGCCTGCGCCGCCTGTTCCCGTCGCTCCGCGACGTCCGCATCGAGGATGCCTGGGGCGGGCCCATCGACATCACGGCGGACAATCTCCCGACCTTCGCGTCGGTGCCGGGACGACCGATCCACTTCGGGCACGGCTACTCGGGC
>JBKJXL010000217.1:0-3484 GCA_046716225.1 Candidatus Limnocylindrales bacterium
TCGGCGGCTAGTACGACAAGCTGAACCTGTACGTCGGTCTGATGATCGTCCTGCCGATCATCACGGGACTCATCGGCGTCGGCCAGAGCTACCTGAACAACGTCATCGGCCAGAACGTCATGCAGGATCTTCGAGGCGCGCTGTACGGCCACCTCCAGAGCCTGCCGCTGCGCTTCTTCACCGAGACGCGGACCGGCGAGATCCAGAGCCGCCTGGCGAACGACGTCGGTGGCGTCCAGACCGTGGTCACCGACACGGCCAGCTCCATCACGAGCAACCTCGCCGTGGCGATCAGCACGATCGTCGCGATGTTCATCCTGAGTTGGGAGCTCGCGCTGCTCTCCCTCGGCCTGACGCCGTTCTTCCTGTACCTGACCTACCGGGTCGGCAAGGTCCGGCGCGAGGTCTCGACCGAGACCCAGAAGTCGCTTGCCGAGCTCACCGCCACCACCGAGGAGACCCTCAGCGTGTCGGGCATCCTGCTCTCGAAGACGTTCGGCCAGCAGGAGAACTCGATCGCCAAGTTCCGAACGATCAACAAGAACCTCGCCGGGCTCCAGATCCGCCAGGCGATGGTCGGGCGGTGGTTCTTCATGATCATCGGCACGATCTTCTCCATCCTGCCCGCGTTCGTGTACTGGCTGGCCGGCACGATGGCCGCGGCCGGCAACCCGGAGGCCCCGACGGCGGGCGCGATCGTGGCGTTCACCACGCTCCAGAGTCGGCTGTTCTTCCCGCTCGGACAGCTCCTGAACGTGCAGGTCGAGATCCAGGGCTCGCTCGCCCTGTTCGACCGGATCTTCGAGTACCTCGATACGGACCCCGAGATCGTCGATGCGCCAGACGCCGTCGCGATGAGCCACGGCACGATGCTCGGCAAGGTCCGCTTCCGCGACGTGAGCTTCCAGTACCCGACCGAGGCCGTCCCGTCCAGCCGGGCCCACGAGGCGGTCGCCCGCGGCGACACCGTCGCCGACGTGCTGCAGGAGACGATGCTTCCCGAAGGCCTCCTTCCCGAGTCGCTGGCGCCCGACCCGATGCCGGCGATCGAGCTCCTCCCGGTATTCGGACTCGACGGGGTCGACTTCACCGCGGAGCCGGGCGAACTCGTCGCGCTCGTCGGGCCGTCAGGCTCCGGCAAGACGACGACGACCTACCTCATCCCACGTCTGTACGACGTGGTAGCGGGAGCGGTCGAGATCGACGACGTGGACGTGCGCCGGATCAAGTTGGCCTCCCTCGGCGAGATCATCGGCGTCGTCACCCAGGAGACGTACCTGTTCCACGCGTCGATCCGCGACAACCTGCGGTACGCCCGGCCCGATGCGACCCAGGAGGAACTGGAGATCGCCGCAACGGCTGCCGCCATGCACGACCGGATCATGGAGCTGCCCGACGGCTACGAGACGATGGTCGGCGAGCGCGGCTACAAGCTGTCGGGCGGCGAGAAGCAGCGGATCGCCATCGCCCGGGTCCTGCTCAAGGATCCGCGCATCCTCATCCTCGACGAGGCGACGTCGGCGCTCGACACGGTCTCCGAGCGGCTGATCCAGTCCGCCTTCGAGCGCCTGATGGAGGGCCGAACGACGATCGCCATCGCCCACCGCCTCTCGACGATCCTGCGAGCGGACCGGATCCTGGTCTACGACCGTGGCCGGATCGTGGAGCGCGGCACACACGCCGAGCTGCTGGCGCAGGCTGGGCTGTACGCCCGGCTCTATGAGGAGCAATTCGTGTCCGAGATGCGGCCCGCCGACGTGCTGGCCTGAGCGATGCCTACCCACAAGTCCGTCGACCTGCGCCACGGTGGCGGCATGCTGTTCAGCGCGTCCCCCAGCTCGGGCCATCCGATCGCCTTCGACGATCGCGCCTCGGGCCAGGGCGGCAGCCCGGTCGAGACGATCCTGTCGGCCCTCGGGGCCTGCTCGGCGATGGACGTCATCTCGATCGCGACGAAGAAGCGCCAGCGGGTGACCGGGTACGAGATCCACGTGACGGGGAGCCAGCGCGACGAATACCCCCAGGTGTTCACCGAGATCGACGTGGTCCATGAGGTGACCGGCAGGAACCTCTCGCAGGCAGCGATCCGCCGGGCCATCGAACTGTCGGCCACGAAGTACTGCCCGGTCAACGCGATGATCAGCGCCGGCGCAACCGTGGTCCATCACCGGTACGTGATCCACTCGACCGGCGACGCTCCGTACGACGCGGCGGGCGAGGTCGTCGCGACCGGGCCGTACGCGCGACCCGACGTCCTCAAGGATCAGCGCTGACGCCGATTCTGGCACGCGGAGGAGGGGACCTGCCAGGTACCCGGATCGCGCTGAACCTGCGTGGCCATCGGCCAGATGCGACATCCAACGCCGAAACTGGACCCGGTCCACGAGGGACTCGTACGGATCCGGGCCCTGACAGGTCCCTGAGGGCACCCCAAGCCCCCCCCTAATCCCAAGTAACCTAGTCGGCTTTGTGTGCTATGCTCCGACGATGCCATCTGCCATCCCCATCGGAGCGACCGCCCGTCTGCCGAAGGCGCGCATGATCGACCCTCGCGGTCACCGGTTCGGCGCCGGTGTGTCGGCGTTCCTCCTGATCGTCGCGTTCCTGACCGGCACGCCCTGGCTGGTGGCTCTCGTGCTGTGGTCGATCGGTGTCAGTGCCGCCTTCGGGCTGCGTTGGTCGATCTACGGTGCGATCTGGCGGCGGATCGTGAAGGTCGCTCACCTTGGCCCGGCCGAGCCGGAACATGAGTACCCGCCGCGCTTCGCCCAGGTGCTCGGGAGCGTCGCGCTGACCCTCTCGCTGCTGGCGTTCCTCGTCGGCGCGACGACGCTGGCCTGGGTGTTCGCCCTCGCCGTGGCCGCCCTCCAGACACTGCTCGCCACGACCGGCTACTGCCTCGGCTGCCGGCTGTACTTCCTGCGCTGGTGGGTGCCGGATCTCGTCACTCGCATCTGGACCCGGGGCGCCTCGAGCGCGAACCGACTCGCCGTGGAGCCGATCCGCTACGAATGACGGATGTGGTTGCATGACTATGCAGCCATAGTGTATAGTCATCCGACAATGACGACGGTCCATCCGGTTTCGGCGACCCATCCGAGCCTTGTCCCCAGGTCGCAGCGCGGCGTGGATCCGGCCGGTGGTCCGCGACGGATCCGTTGCGGGATCATCGGGGCGACCGGCTACGTCGGCGCCGAACTCATCCGCCTGCTGTCGCGCCACCCGAACGTGGAGCTCGTCGGCCTCCAGGGCCGCGACCGCGACCACGATCCGATCGTAGGGATCCACCCCCACCTGGTCACGACCGGGCTGACCGTCCATCACGAGCTGCCGCCGGTCGATGCCGTCTTCCTGGCACTCCCCCATGGGACCGCGGCGGACCTCGCGCCCGGACTGCTCGCCGCAGGGACCGCGATCATCGACCAGGGGCCGGACTTCCGACTGCGCGACGCGGCCGACTACCCACGCTGGTACGGCTTCGAGC
>JBKJXL010000218.1:0-3855 GCA_046716225.1 Candidatus Limnocylindrales bacterium
CGCCCAGCCCAGCCGGCACGGTCCGCCAGCCGGTCCACGACCATCCAGCCGACGTTGTGCCGGGTCCCCGAGTACTGCGATCCGGGGTTCCCGAGACCCACCACCAGCTTCACCCGAACCCTCCGCAGACAACCGAACAGGGCCCGATCCCGTCCGGGAGGGCCTGTCGCGATGGTAACGCGCCGGGCGTCAGGCCGTGACGACCGCCGCCAGGAGGCGGCGTTCCAGATCCCGCATGGCAGCCTCCTCCGCCGGATCCGCGTGGTCCCAGCCGCAGATGTGCAGCGTCCCGTGGACCGCGAGGAGCCGAACCTCGTCGGCCGCCGACCAGCGCACGTCGCCGGTCTGGCCGCCGCGTCCGGCATCTGCCTGCTCGATCGCACGCTCGACCGAGACCACGATGTCCCCGAGGTGTGGCCGGCGCCCCGGTGGGAGCGCGAAATCGGCGGCGCCGACCTCCACCGCCCGATCCGCCTCGCCGGGGTGCGAGGGGAATGCGGCGGGTGGCAGCAGCGGGAACGACAGGACGTCCGTCGGCCCGTCGTTGCCCATGTGTGTCCCGTTCAGGTCCGTCAGCTCGGCGTCATCGGTGAGGATCAGCCCGATCGATGCCGGCGGCGGGGCACCGGCGGCCGTCAACGCCGCCGCCAAGGACCGGGCGAGCGACGACGGACCGACCGGTGGGCTCACACCGTCGCGGACCGTGACGTCCACCCGCCACGGCGGCCGATAGTACGCCCGCGTCACGAGGCGGAGCCGCCGCCTCCGCCCGCCGCGCGACGCGACTCCAGATCCACGATCTCGCTCTGCGGGTAGGCGATCCGCGAGTGGTACATGCCCAGCAATTGCTGGACGAACGCCTCGCGGATCCGCTCGAGATCGCGCAACGTCAGGTCGCACTCATCGAACTGGGCGTCGCTGACGCGCTCCTCCATGATCCGCGTGACCATCGCGCGGATGGCCGGCTCGTCGCGGGAGGAGAGCGATCGGACGGACGCCTCGACACCATCGGCGAGCATGATCAGGGCTGCCTCACGGGTCTGGGGCTTCGGTCCGGCGTGGCGGAACTTGCGCTCGTCGACAGCGGCCGTCGCCTTCGCCCCTTCGACCGTTGCGGTCCCTCCGTACGCGCTCGCCGCGAGCTCCTTCGCGCGCGCGAAGAAGTAGCTCATGATCGCGGTCCCATGGTGCTGCGGGATGTAGGCGATGAGCGCCTTCGGCAGCTTGGCCTTGTACGCGAGTTCGATGCCGTCGGCGACATGCTGCTTGACGATCTGGGCGCTGACCTCAGGGTCCAGCTCGTCGTGGATGTTCTCGCCACCGGCCTGGTTCTCGATGAAGCCGAGCGGGTTCGCGAGCTTGCCGACATCGTGGTAGTAGGCGGCTACACGAGTCACAAGTGGGTCGGCGCCGATGCTCTCCGCGGCCCGTTCGGCGAGGTTCCCCACCATCAGCGAGTGGTGATACGTGCCCGGGGTCTCCACCAGCAGGCGCCGCAGCAAGGGCTGGGACGGATTCGCGAGCTCCAGCAACTGGAAGACCGTGAGGATCCCGAACACGGACCCGAGGACCGCGAACAGCCCGACTGCCGCGACACCCGAACCCGCCGCGCTCGCCGCCGAGGCGAACCAGAGCTCCAGCAGCCCGCGCACATCCCGCTCGCCCAGAAGCGAGAACACGGTCACGACGGCCGCCTGCACGATGAAGATGGCGACCGAGGCCTGGACGAACACCTGGAGGCGGTCGCCCTTGCGGACCGCGATGATCCCGGCCACGCCGCCAAGGAACGTATAGGTCGTGAACTCGAGCGACGAGCCGTTCACCGCTCCACCGATGACCGCGATGATCGCGATGACGATCGTGGCCAGCGAGGCGTCCAGGAGGATGGCGAGGAGCATGCCGATCGCGGCGGTCGGCACGAAGAACTGCAGGATGGACCGGCCGGCCGTGACCTTGAGTGCCAGCGTGGCGCCGGCGACGAGCAGTCCGATCAGGAACAGCACGTTGTCGCGGTGCCAGAGCGCTGGGCGGAAGCGCCAGATCCACGCGAGCAGCATCCCGACCAGCAGGACCGACAGGGCGAACCAACCCACGAAGATCGACCCGTCCGAGCCGGTCGTGCCGAGCCCCAGGGCATCGATCTTCTCGATATCCGCGTCGGTCAACAGGGTGCCGTTGCGCACGACGACCTCGTTGCGGGCGATCTTGACGGTGATCGGCGCGACGGCGGCCTCGGCTCGATCGCGCTCCTGGGCCGTGAGTTCGTCGCTGAACGACGAGTTCGGCACGACCAGTTCACCGACGAGCTCGGCAGCCAGCATCCGCTCGGATGCATCGAGGCCGCCCGCCATGAGGCCGGTCAGCCGGGTCTTGGTGGCGGCGACCTCGGTGTCGAGCAGCTCGGTGCGCAGGACCGCGTCGAGGACCCGGGCCGCCTCCGCCCGCACGGCGGACCAGCCGTCGCCATCGAGTCCGGAAAGCGTCGCGTTGGACGCCTCGGAGAGATCCGGGAGGGCAGTCTCCAGCAGGACGGCACGATCCTCCGGCGTCAGGTCGGAGGCGAAGATCGTGTCCACGCGGGAGACATGCCGTTCATACGCGAGAGCCTGTTCGGCGGCGATCGCGATCGCCTTCTCGCTGGTGAAGTCGTACTGCGGCTCGACGTCGTCGCGCGCCTTCAGTCGGGCGGCTTCGGTCTGGACATCGCTTTCGAAGTCGATCGCCTTCGGCGCCACGATGTCGGTCGCGACGATGTCGCCGGCCTTGAGGGTGAGGGTCTCCTTCGGCAGGAAATCGGCCCCCAGGATCGCGGTCAGGATCAGGACCAGGATCACCGAGGCGATGGACAGACGCGTCGCGTCGCTGCGCGTGAAGCGCGAGATGGCGACAGCCCTGGAGGTCAGCACGGTGTCAGTGCGTCCTGCCGTCGTGGGCGGCGAGATCCGCCCGGGCGAGGGCCTGGACGACGAGTTCGCTGACGTGCTTGCCGTCGGCGCGGCCTTTGGTCTTCGGGGACAGCCAGCCCATGACCTTGCCCATGTCGCGCGCGGAGGAGGCACCGGTCGCGGCGATCCCCTCATCCACGAGGGCTGCGATCTCAGGTTCGGACAGCGCCCGGGGCAGGTAGCCGCTCAGGATGTCGATCTCGGCGGCTTCCTTGTCGGCGAGATCCTGACGACCGGCACCCTCGAAGGCAGCCACGGATTCGCGGCGGGTCTTCACCTCGCGCGTCAGCACGGCCAGCATCTCGTCGTCGGTCAGGGCATGGCCCTGCTTCTTCTCGACGTTGTAGGCGGCACTCGACGCCATCCGAAGGACGTCGCGACGCAGCCCATCGCCGCTCCGCATGGCGGCGGCGATGTCGGCCTGGATCTGCTCTTGAAGGGACACCGGATCTGGCACCTCGGGTAGACGACTCGACCGATCGCTCGGTTTCGCCGTCATCGCACCCGCAGGGGATGCAGGGGATGGTTCGGGGCCCGACATGCGGGCCGCCGGATCAGCCGACCTGCGTTCGGGCGTTCTTCTTGCGCTTGGCTTCCTTGCGCTTGCGCTTCACGGAGGGCTTCTCGTAGTGCTCGCGTCGGCGGGCTTCTGCGAGGATGCCGCTCTGCTGGATCTTCTTGTTGAAGCGACGCAGGGCGCTTTCGAACGTCTCGTTCTCACCCACTCGGACTTCAGCCAATCGGTGTTCACCTCCTTAAGGCCAGGAGTCGTTCACTGCGCGTCGGGCTCGCGGCCAGCCGGCCTCGACACGTGCTCCCGCGGCTGCCGCGAGAGCCGCCGGAGTGTAGCGGAGGCCCCGGGAGGGGTCAAACGGTCATGGGACCGTCCTGGCTCGTGGCGCCGCCGAGT
>JBKJXL010000219.1:0-2817 GCA_046716225.1 Candidatus Limnocylindrales bacterium
AACCGGATGATCCGGTGGCCGACACTCCGACGGATGGACGAGTTCGAACGAACGGCGCGTCGCGAATCCGCGGCGTGCGCGAGGTCTCGTTCGATCCGCTCCTGGGCGAACTGGAGCAGGTAGCGCGAGTCGCTATGCATGGTCATCACCTCCTTTCAGTCATCCTCGGACTCGTCCTCCTCGACGTCGTCGTCGAGAGAACGGCCGGTGTAGGTCATGAACACGTCTTCCAGGGTCGCCGGGCGGCCCAGGCGGATGGCCGTCATGGCCCGCAGGCCGTCGGGCGTGTCCTCCGCGACGACCTTGCCGTCGTTGAGGATCGTGATCCGGCCGCACAGGCGTTCCGCTTCGGCCAGGTCGTGCGTGGTCAGGACGATGGTCGCGTCGTGGGTCTCGCGCAGTTCCTCGATGAAGGTCTGGACGTCCAGCTTCGAGCGGGGATCCAGGCCGGTGGTCGGTTCATCGAGGAGCAGCAGCGTCGGGCTGGTCAACAGGGCTCGCGCGATGGCGACCTTCTGCTGCATCCCTCGACTCATCTGCTCCACGGGCCGCCCGACACGCTTCTCGGCGATGCCAAGGCGCCCCAGGATCGCGACGGTCTCTCGCTTCGCGGTCCCGCCATCCAGCCCGTACAGGCGGGCGGCGAAGAGCAGGTTCTCCATCGGGCTCAGCTTCTTGAAGAAGGCGGCGTCGACGCTGACCCGGTTGATCAGCCGCTTGACCGCCATCTCGTCACGGACGATGTCGTGCCCGAACACCTCCACCCGGCCTTCGTCGAGCGTCAGCAGACCGCACATGAGGCGGATGAGCGTCGACTTGCCCGAGCCGTTCGATCCGAGGATCCCGTGCACGTCGCCGCGCTCAAGGCGCATCGACACATCCGAGATCGCCACGACCGGCTGCTTCTTCCGGCCGACCACGAACCGCTTGCTGACGCCGTCGATGACGAGGGCGGCCGGGCCGGCGGGCCGGGGATCGATGGGAAAGACCGTCGAGCCGTTCTTCAGTTCGGGACTCAGGGTTGCGGTCACGGTGTGACTCCAGTGGTCGGGGTGGGGTGGTCGGGACACGACAAGAGCCACGACCGTCTCCGACGGTTCTCGCGTCGGTGGGCCTCGCGGCTCTGGTGGCCCGGCCTCGCCGTGGATGGCGGGAAGGGCATCAAAAAAGCCGGGGGTCCGATCTGGCCCACGGCTCCTGGCTCGTCCGATGGCGGTCCTGCCGCCTGCGGTCTAGCTCGAGATGGGCACAGATCTCCCGCGCACGCCGGCCGGGATGGGCGCGACGAGCATCCGGAAGGAGTTGCGATCTGTCATATCGGAGCCCCTCCATAGCGGGTGGGATTCTGGCCGCGAAGTTGCGAGCCGAGCGGGAGTCTACGCGTCCGTTCCGGGCAATGTCAACCCGCGGCGCACGATCGGGCGGACCGGGCTCGTCTTGTTCCATCGGCGGCGATCGAGCACGGTGAATCCGGCACGCTCGAACATGCGCAGGGTCCCGTGGAACGCGTTCGCGGGCGCGATCTTCTCGCCGGCCGTGTCGACCGGGTAGGCCTCCAGGGTCGTCGCGCCGCAGTCCTGGGCATAGTCGGCGGCCGCATCGAGGAGGGCAGTAGCGATCCCCTGGCCACGCTTCCGGCGCGAGACGACGAAGCACACGATGGACCACACGGGCGTGTCGTCGATGGGCGCAAGGATCTTCGAGCTGGCCAGGCGAGCGAAGTCCTCGCGCGGACCCAGGCTGACCCAGCCCACCGCACGGTCGCCCTCGTACGCGAGGAGGCCTGGTGCGAGTTCGCCGCCGGCGAGACCCTGGAGGTCGGCTCGGTTGCCGTCGGCGGTCGAGTTCGTCCAGTCGCGGCCTCGGACGCGAAAGTAGGTGCACCAGCACCAGCGAGGATCTCCTCCTTCCTCGAAGAGGGCAGCGAGGTCCGCGAACCGATCCGGGGTGAGCGGCACGATCTCCAACATGGCGTTCACTGTAGGCCGCGCCGGGACGGCCCGCAGAACGCCCTCACGTGCAGAACGCCATCACGTCTGGACCGGCACGAGTCCGCGGTGGTCCAGTGCGCCTACATGTTCTGCCAGGCGCGTCCGTCCAAGGTCGACAGTAGCCGCCCTCAGAGACGTTCGTCGGGGCTACGGGCGCAGTCACCGCATCAGGTCATGGCGAACCTCGACGTCGCCCGCCGGCACCCCGCAACCTGCGTGCACGTACGCCGGTCGAGCCTCCATCGTCGTGGGCTCGCCCACCACGGCCGGGTCGTCATGTTCGATGGTCGATAGCAGCTCGATCGCTTCGTCGTCCGGGCCGATCACTTCAGCGCAGACCTCGCAGCCGATGTGGGAGATCTTGTTCATGACGCTAACGGTACGGCGCGTCCCGGCCACCGCAGATGTGTCAGACAGTCATCGGGCGTGACAGGCATCTCGCAACCCCGGCCCGGTCTGCCGTGGCCGCGATGCTCGAGGTGGATCCGGGAGCATTCGACGTCGGTGCGGAGTAGACCCGGACGAACCACCGCGACGCGCAAGTTACGGAGCCGTTACGGGCCGTTCGAGCGCGATCCACCCGGCTCATTTCCATCCCGGCCCGGCGGGTCTCCCGCCACCTGGCCATCGTCATCCGGCGGGGCGTCCCTCGATCAAACGAAACCTCAGGCGGTCCCGTCGGCGTTCGTGCGGACCTTGCCGTGGCCGGTGATCTCTCCGGCCAGAGCGGCACTGGCGCTCAGGCTCAGGATCAGGACGCTCCGCAGCAACGGCGGCGCCGAGCCCCGACCCCCGGTCTCCCGCTGGGGTCCTCCCAGGTTCCGAT
>JBKJXL010000220.1:0-3229 GCA_046716225.1 Candidatus Limnocylindrales bacterium
TACGAGGGCCGTGTTCTGGCCACCGAACCCGAACGAGTTGCTGATGGCGAGCCGTACCTCGCGGCTGGCGGCCGTGCCGGGGGTCAGGTCCAAGCCCTCGGCCGCCGGATCGGGATCGTCGAGGTTGATGGTCGGCGGGATGCACGAGTGGCGCATGGCCTGGATCGTCGCGATGGCCTCGATCGCCCCGGCCGCACCGAGCGTGTGGCCGAGCATGGACTTGTTGGCGGTGACCGCGACGCTCGAGGCGTGGTCGCCGAAGATCGTCCGGATCGCCTGCAGCTCCGCCTTGTCGCCTTCGGGCGTGGAGGTCGCGTGGGCGTTCACGTGGTCGATGTCCGTCGGTTCGATACCGGCCTTCTCCATCGCCCGTCGGGCAGCCCGGACGGCGCCCATGCCACCGGGCGCGGGCAAGGTGATGTGCGACGCATCGGCGGTCGCGCCGTAGCCGACGAGTTCCGCCAGGATGGCTGCCCCGCGAGCCTCGGCATGACGGAGTTCCTCGAGGACCAGCACGCCCGAACCCTCGGCGACGACGAACCCGTCCCGCCCGGCGTCGAACGGGCGCGACGCCCGCTCCGGATCCTCGTTGCGGGTGGACAGCGCCCGCATCGAGGCGAACCCGCCGACGAGCGGCTCGAAGATGCCGGCCTCGGTGCCGCCGGCGAGCATGATGTCCGCGTCGCCGCGGCGGATGATCTCGCTCGATTCGCCCAGCGCATGGCCGCCGGTGGCGCAGGCCGACACCGTCGCGAAGTTCGGTCCGGTCATGCCGAAGTTGATCGCGACCTGGCCGGCGCCGACGTTGGGGATGCCCATCGGGATGAGGAACGGGCTGATCCGGTCCGGCCCACGCAGCGCGTTGATCGAGATGCCGTCCACGAGGGTCCCGACACCGCCGAGGCCGGTCCCGAGGATCACCCCGGTCCGCTCGGCCAGCTCGCCCTCGAAGCGGTCCGGCAGCCCGGCCTGGTCAAGGGCCTCGCGCGACGCGACCAGCCCGAACTGGATATAGCGATCCGTCCGGCGCTGGTCCTTGCGGTCCAGCACGCCGCTCGCATCGAAGTCGCGGACCTCGCCGGCCATCTGCGACGTGAGTCGGCTCGGATCGAAGGTGGAGATGGTCCGGACGCCGGATCGGCCGGCGACCAGGCCCTCCCAGGTGGAGGCGACATCGTTGCCGAGCGCCGTCACCATGCCCATGCCGGTGACGACGACGCGACGCGCTTCGCTCACCGGACGAGTTTCCCGGTGCGGACGGTGGCCGCCCGATAGACATCGCCCGGCAGGCCGCGTTCGGAGATCGCGTTGGCGACGGCGAGCACGTCGTATTCGGTCCGTCGGATCTCGGCGGTCACTTCGCCGTCGTGGATGTCGACCAGGGCCCACGACGCGCTCGCCTCGCCATCGAAGATGTACCCGACCGATCCGGCGTTGACGATGATCTTCCAGCCGAGGTCGCGGACCTCCGGCAGGTGCGTATGGCCGCAGCCGATGACGCGGGCATCCGTGCGCGACACCCGCTCGACGATGATGTTGGCGTCCAGGGCCTGGTCGAAGCCGGCCGTCTGGGAACCCGGCGAGGCGTGGCAGATGAGGACCATCGTGCCGTCCTCGGCTCGCAGCCGGCGTTCGGCGGGCAACCGGCGGAGCCAGTGGACCCGCTCGTCGCCGAGGGCGTCGTTGGCCCACTCGGTCGCCGCCTGGAACGTCTCCGGGATGCCGTCGGACATCCACGGGAAGGCCGCCGAGTAGTCGAAGTCCGCGACGGCCACGTCGGTATTGCCCGACACGATGACCGCGCCGGCCGCCTCCATCTCGAGCAGCAGGTCGATGGCCGCGGCGGGTTCGGGCCCGTTGAGGACGAGATCGCCGGCGACGGCGACGAAATCCGGTGCGGACGCGTGGACCGCGGTGCGGACCGCCTCGAGCGCGGCGGCATTGCCGTGCACGTCGGACAGGATCGCGAAGCGGGTCATCGAAGCACGCCTTCGCCCGGGATGATGAAGCTGATCCGGACGTCGCAGGCGGTCTCGCCGTCCACGCTGGCGACGCCGTGTCCGCGACCGAACCGACCGCCCAGCTTCTCCATCGCGACCTCGAGCCGAAGCGTGTCGCCCGGGTTGACGACGCGCTTGAAGCGACAGTCGTCGATACCCGCGAACAGGCCGATCCGCGTCCCGAAGCCCGGTTGTTTCGCGACATACACCGCCATGGTCTGCGCGAGGGCCTCCACCTGCAGGACGCCCGGCATGACCGGCAGACCCGGGAAGTGGCCCTGGAAGTACCACTCCGAGGCGGTCACCGCCTTGAGGCCCACGATCCGCTTCGCGTCGGCGTCGTACTCGACGATCCGGTCGACGAGCAGGAACGGCCAGCGATGCGGGATCAGCCCCTCGATCTCGGCGGTGGTATGGACGATGGCCTCGGGCACGGGCGACTCCAGGTTCGGTACGACGGTCAGTGTGGTCGTGGGAAGGGTGGACCGACCGCGAGGTCCGTGCAGGTCTGCACGTCGGACCTCACGAGCGGGCGGCAGCGGCCAGGAAGGCGGCGCTCCCCACGCGGTCGAGCAGATTGGTGGTCATGTGGCCATCCAGGAAGGACTGGTTGGCGAGGAGGGCCTGGTGGATCGCTACGTTGGTCACGAGCCCGTCCACGACCAGTTCGGCCAGCGCGGCGCGACCGCGGGCGATAGCGGTTTCCCGGTCCGGGCCCCAGGCGATGAGCTTGCCGAGCAGGGAGTCGTAGAAGGGCGGCACCTCGTACCCGGCATACAGGTGGGTGTCGAAGCGGATGCCGGGGCCGCCGGGGGCGTGATAGCGCTCGACGACGCCGGCACCGGGCCGGAAGTCCGCCTCCGGGTCCTCGGCGTTGATCCGGAACTCGATGGCGTGTCCGGTGAACGTCACGTCCGCCTGGCTGAATCCCAGGGGTTCGCCGGCCGCGATGCGGATCTGGGTCGCCACGAGATCGATGCCGGTCAGCATCTCCGTGACGGGATGCTCCACCTGGATCCGGCAATTGATCTCGATGAAGGCGGCATTGCCACTGCGATCGACGAGGAACTCGAGCGTCCCGACATTCTCGTAGCCGGCCGCCACGACGGCGCGGATGGCGCGCTCGGCCAGGGCCTGGCGTGCCTCCGCGCTCAGGGCCGGTGTCGGCGCCTCCTCGAGGATCTTCTGGTGCCGACGCTGGACCGAGCAGTCACGCTCGCCGAGGTGGA
>JBKJXL010000221.1:0-4962 GCA_046716225.1 Candidatus Limnocylindrales bacterium
ATCGGCATCGACCTCGTGGCGATGTGTGCCGACGACGTCGTCTGCAGCGGCGCTGAACCCCTGGCGTTCCTCGACTACATCGCCGTCGGGAGGCTCGATCCGATGGCCGGGGCCGAGCGCGGCGGCGGGGGCGCCGCGGGTTGCCGCGACGCGGGTTGCGCGCTCGTCGGCGGCGAGACCGCCGAGCACCCGGGTCTCATGGATCCGTCGGCGTTCGACCTCGCCGGGACGGCGATCGGCGTGGTGGAGCGCTCCCGGGTCATCGATGGGTCGGCCGCCCGCGCCGGTGATGCGATCCTCGGCCTGGCGTCATCCGGGTTCCATGCGAACGGCTACGCGCTCGTCCGGTCGCTCCTGGCGTCGTGGGACCTCGACACGGCGGAGCCGTATCAAGCTCGACTCCTTCGGACACTGGGCGACGCGGCCGCGGCGGAGGCCCTGGCGGCCGAGCCGCATCTGACGCTGGCGACGCTCGGGGAGGTCCTCTTGACGCCGACGCGCATCTATGCACGGGCCATCCTGGCGGTACGCGAGGCGCTGGTCGCGGCCGGCCACGACGTCCACGGCCTCGCGCACATCACCGGCGGCGGGCTGCCCGGGAACGTCCCGCGGGCACTCCCCGACGGTCTGGCCGCTCGCCTGGATCCGACGCGCTGGGTCATGCCGTCGGCCATGCGCCTCTTCGGAGCGCTTGGCGGCCTCGACGACCTGGAGCTTCGATCTACGTTCAACGGCGGCATCGGGATGATCGTCGTCGTGCCGCCGGCCGCCGTGCCGATCGCGATCGGAGCGTTCTCGGACCACGCTATCACCGCGAGGCTCGTCGGCGAGGTCATCGCCTCGGGCGGTGGTACCGGGCCTGATGGGATGCCCGCCCCGCGATATCAGGAGGCGGCGCTGGAGTCCGTCCTGCGATGACCGGACGGATCGCCGTCGGCGTATCTGGCGCCGGGTCCAATCTGCGAGCCATCGCCGCGTCCGCCGGGCGCGGTGAACTCGGCGGCGAGATCGTCCTGGTCTTCGCCGATCGCGATTGTCCAGCCCTCGACTGGGCGGCCGAGCAGGGGTTCGACACCGCGCTCGTGCCGCCAGGTGATGACGAGACCCTGGCTGAGACGTTGCAGGCGGTCGAGCCGGATGTCGTGGCACTGGCCGGGTACATGCGGATCATCGGGCCGGGCGTGCTGGCGGCCCTGGACGGGCGGATCCTCAACACCCATCCGTCGCTGCTGCCGGCGTTTCCCGGCGGGCACGCGGTCCGTGAGGCGCTGACCCATGGTGCCAGGGTCACCGGCTGCACGGTCCACCTGGTGGACGCGACGCTCGATGGCGGACCCATCGTCGCCCAGGAAGCGGTCGAGATCCTGCCCGGTGACGACGAGGCGACCCTGCACACCCGGATCCAGGCCGTCGAGCACAGGCTCTATCCCCGGGCTGTCGCCCTCCTGCTGGCGGGCGCGGTCGGGCTGGGGCCCGATGGTCGTCGCGTGGCGGTGGACCTGGAGCGGGCGGACCAGGCCATCCCGCGACCGCGCCGGGCATTGCTGTCCGTCTCGGACAAGGAAGGTCTGGCGCGATTCGCCGAGGGTCTCGTCCGGCTCGGGTTCGAGCTCGTCTCGACCGGCGGGACCGCGCGGACGCTGCGTGACGCCGGACTACCGGTGACCGATGTCGCAGCCGTGACGGGCTTCCCCGAGATGCTCGACGGTCGGGTGAAGACGCTCCACCCTCGGGTCCACGGCGGGATCCTCGCGGACCGGCGCATCGAGGATCACCGGATCCAGCTCCTCGGTGCGGCCATCGCGCCGTTCGAGCTGGTCGTCGTCAACCTATATCCGTTCGGGGCCGCGGCGGACCGCCCCGGCCTCGCCTTCGATGCGCTTGTCGAGGAGATCGACATCGGCGGGCCGTCGATGGTCCGCGCGGCCGCCAAGAACCACGTCAATGTGGCGATCGTCACGTCGCCCGCGCGCTACGACGCCGTGCTGCACGCGCTCGAAGCGGGTGGCGGCGTCGACGACGGCCTGCGGTCCGCCCTGGCCGTGGAGGCGTTCCGCCACACCGCTGCTTACGACGCCCGGATCGCCGAGGTCCTGCCAGGCCGGATGGCGGCCGCCGGCGTCGCGCTGCCTGACGAACCCGGCCTGCCCGGCGCGAGCGATCCGTACCCGGCCACCCTGACCATCACGCTCGACAAGGTCGATGCCCTTCGCTACGGCGAGAACCCGCATCAGCCTGCAGCGCGCTACCGGCGTCCTGGGCATGGCCCGGCGGATGGACCATTCGCCGCGGACGCCCCGCTACTTCAGGGCAAGGCGCTGTCGTACAACAACGTGCTGGATGCGTCGGCGGCGGCCGCACTCGGCCGGGCGCTCCGTGGACCGGCCTGCGTCATCGTCAAGCACACCAACCCGTGCGGCGCGGCGGAACGCACGACGCTTCTCGAGGCCTGGGACGCGGCGCTGGCCGGCGATCCGGTCTCGGCGTTCGGCGGCGTCGTCGCCGTCACCCGTTCGGTCGATGCCGCGACCGCGACGGCGCTCACAGCCGTCTTCCTCGAGGTCGTCGTGGCGCCCGCGTTCGATGCCGACGCCCTCGGGATCCTCGCGACCAAACCCAACCTGCGTCTTGTCGTGGATCCGCAGATGGGCGCCAAGGAAGTTCCGGTCGCCGCCGACCGGCTCGGGTCCATCCGCACGGCCGGTGGAGCCGTCCTCGTGACGGCTCCTGACACGACCGCCGCCGATCCATCGAGCTGGACTGTGGCTTCGCGCCGGGCCCCGACCGACGCGGAGCTCCTGGACCTGGATCTCGCCTGGCGCCTCTGCCGCGGCGTCGTGTCGAACGCGATCGTCCTGGTGCGCGACCGTCGGCTCATCGGAATGGGATCTGGACAGACGTCGCGCGTCAACGCCGCGCGTGGCGCCGTGACCCAGGCCCTGGCCTATGCAGGGGCAGATGCCATCGCCGGTTCCGCCTGTGCCTCCGATGCGTTCTTCCCGTTTGCCGATGCCGTCGAGGTCTGCCTGGAGGCGGGCGTCACCGCCTTCGCCCAGCCGGGCGGCTCGATGCGCGACGCGGAAGTCCTTGCCGTCGTCGACGCGCGCAGGGCCACGATGCTGACCACCGGCACGCGCCACTTCCGGCACTGATCGCGGCGTCTCTCGAGCCCAAGACGGGACCGCACAGACCGAGGTATATACTCCCGCGACCGTTCTGGTGGTGCCCGAACGCAGGGCACAGGTCGATGTTTCGTCGACCAGGTCTCGATGGGCTCGTCAAGAGCCGGCGACCCGTACGGCGGTAGCGCCGTTCGGGTAGCTCCCGCGGAGCTGGCAGGGCGGCGGTTCGGGTCCGGGCGTTCGCCCGGGCCCAGACCGACTCGGCGATCGAGGATGGATGGACTGGTTCCGACGCCTTCTGGGGATCAAATCCGACAAGTGGATCGAATTGGCCGATGAGTCGATCAGGTGGGCATCTGCGTCGAACCGGCGGGCATCGACCGGTCCTCGCCATGCCGCTCGTCCGGGTGAGGGCGGGAGCCGCCCAACGTCTCGGTCCGGCGACAGCCCGACCCGATTCGACATCGATGAACTCGTCCGTCGCACGGGCCTGTCCGTCCAGGAGCTCAGCGCTGTCACCCCGACCTACCGTTCCGTCCGAGTGCCGAAGCGATCCGGCGGCGAGCGGATCCTGCGAGTCCCGGACGACGCGACCAAGGCGATCCAGCGTCGCCTCCTCCACTCGGTCCTCGACGGGGTGCCGACCCACCCCGCGGCACACGGGTTCGAGCGTGGCCACAGCATCGTGTCCAACGCCCTTCCGCATGTCGGTCAGGCGATCGTCATCCGGATGGACCTGGTCGACTTCTTCGGTTCGACGCGTCAGCGCCGCGTCCGCCGGCTGTTCCGCGTCCTGGGCTGGGACGCCGATACGGCAGCCCTGCTGACGACCCTCACCACAGATGGTGGAGTCCTGCCGCAGGGCGCACCGACGAGTCCCAGGCTGGCGAACCTGGTGAACGTCCGCCTCGATGCCCGCCTCGCGGCCCTGGCGGCGTCGCGCGGCGCGACGTACACCCGGTACGCGGATGACCTGACCTTTTCCCTGGCCTGGGATGATCGCGCGGCCGTCGCCGACCTGCTGGCCGCCACGAAGAAGATCGTCCGCCAACAGGACTACCGCCTACACCTCGATCGGAAGCTCCAGATCCGACGGAAGCATCATCGCCAGACGGTCACCGGGCTCATCGTCAACGACCATGCGGCGCTGCCGCGAAGCAAGCGGCGTTGGCTGCGTGCCGTGGAGCATCACCTCTACACGGGCCGCGACGCGACACTCAGCCGGGACCAGCTCGCCGGGTGGCAGGCCCTCGAGTCGATGATCGAGAACCAGCGCCAGACGCCAACGACCTGAGCGTCATCGCCACTGCTACCATCGCGGTCCGATGACGGACCGAACGCGCTACTACGTGACCACGGCGATCGCCTACGCCAACAGCAGGCCGGGCTTGCACACCCTGTACGAGGTGATCGGGGCGGACGTCATCGCGCGCTGGCACCGGATGCTCGGCGACGACACGCGGTTCCTCACCGGCACGGACGAGCACTCGATCAACATCGCCCAGGCGGCCGTCGACGAAGGCCGACCACCGCGCGACTTCGTCGACGAGAAGGTTGGCTACTTCCGCGTCGCCGAGGACGCCCTGGCGATCGCCCCGGATCGGTTCATCCGCACGACCGATCCCGACCATATCCGAGCCGCCCAGGAGATGGTCCGGCGGGCGTATGCCAACGGGGATATCTACCTCGGGACATACGAGGGCTGGTATTGCCCGAACGAGGGGTTCCGAAACGCCACCGACGTGCAGGAAACCGCGCGCGGGACCATCTGTCCGAACCATCCCGACGTGCCACTTCAATGGCTCACCGAGCGAAACTGGTTCTTCCGCCTGTCGGCCTA
>JBKJXL010000222.1:0-4922 GCA_046716225.1 Candidatus Limnocylindrales bacterium
CGCAGCCGAGGCTGGCCAGGACGGCCGCATCGGGCAGCGAGGCGCGGTCCGCGGCGTCATACAGGGACTCGCCGAAGCCGGCCCCATCCGCCGGGCTGCAGCAGCCGGCCGCATCGGCCGGTCGATCGGCCGATGCATCGAGGACGCTTCGGGCAGCCCTGGCGTAGGTGTCGCGGACCTGGTCCACGATGGCGTCCTGTGCGGTCATGGTCGATCTCCTGTCGGTGGATGGGTCAGGCCGGGCAGCAGTCCGGGCTGGTGGCGGAGGTCCCGCCCGCGAAGCGCGCCTTGAGACCGGCCAGGGCCTCGCTGATCGCGGCGTGGCGGGCGGCTCGTCGAGCGGCACGCTCCTCCGCGCGCAGTTCGCGGATGACCGCAACGTGCTGCCGCTGGCGGGCTTCCCCGTGGAGTTCACCGCGTGTCCCGCAGGTGAGCATCCAGCTGCCGAAGGGCTGGTTCATGGTGGTGTGCCTCCCTGGCTCCGTGGTGGGTTGGTGTATCGACGAACATCAATATACGTGTATATCGAATCTTGTCAATATCGAAATCTACCGATATGCTGTCGCCATGTCACGCACCAGGACCACGACGCTCGATCCCGACGTTCGCTTGCTGGCGGCCCTCGCGGATCCCACCCGCCTCGCGATCATGCGGGAGCTGGCCGACAACGAGACGTGCGCCTGCGACTTCACGGCGTCGTGCGATGTCGGGCAGCCTACCGTCTCGCACCACCTGCGCGTCCTGCGCGAGGCCGGGCTGGTCACCTCGGAACGGCGCGGACAGTGGATCTTCTACAGCATCGCCCCGGGCGTCGCCGAGCGCCTGGGTGCCATCGCCCGCTCGTTCGTGCCGGGCGGTCTGATGACGTCATCCGAGCTCCTGGCGACCCGAAAGAACGCGCCGCCTCCCGTCGCCGCGTCGTGATCTCCGGGTAGGTCGTCGACGGGGGGGAGCGCCGCCGCCGCGTCGCGGAGCCCCTCCTGATGGAACGTCCCTGCGCCACCGGACGACGCAGCGGGCGCTATGGTCGGCTCACGCCTTCAACCGATCCCGACGGCTGTGGTCGAAACCCGGCCGTGTCCACGAGGGTTTTGTGCGGATCGGGTCCTGACAGGTCCGAGGGATCCGCCTAGCGCTGGTCCGGCTTCAGGAGATCCGGGGGGACCAGCCAGCGCAGCGTCGCCTGGCCCGGCTCGAACGGACGCTCGGCCTCGATCCGGGCGAACGATCCCTTGCGCATCGGGACCCCCAGCGCCCCGCACAGCTTGACGATGAGGTCGCTGAAGTCCGGATCGTGCCCGACGAGGACCGGTGAGGCCGGGTCGCCGGCATCGCGCAGGATCGCCTCGAGCGCGCTCAGGCCGACCTCGCCGGCCAGCCGGTCGTCCGTCCCGAACGGGACACCCAGCCGCTCCGCCACGATCTCGGCGGTCCCGGCGGCTCGGACCTTCGGCGACGAGATGATCGCGTCCGTCCGGAATCCGACACCGGCGAGGAACCGACCCAGGCGATCGGCCTGACGCTCGCCGCGCGGGGACAGGGGCCGTGCCTCATCCGGTCCGTCCCAGGCGTACGGGTCGCCGGCGTGAGCGTGACGAAGCAGGTGCAGCTGGATCGGCCGGACGGGCTCGAGATCCGTCACGCGGGCGAGCTGACGGTGGCCTGGCGTAGCGCGAGCGGGACGAACTGGTGGATCCGCTCACCCATCTGGGTGAACACGCGCCGGAAGACGACCATGCGCTCTTCGTCGGTGCCCTCGGCCGCCGCGGGATCCTCGTACCCCCAGTGGAACGCCGCACCGCCGCCCGGAAAGACCGGGCAGGACTGGCGCGCCTGGTCGCACACCGTGATCACGTAGTCGAACGACTGGCCGGCGAACTCCGCGACGGACTTCGACCGTGCCCACGAAGCGTCGATCCCGGCATCGGCGAGGATCCGAAGCGTCAGCGGGTTGATCCCTTTCGGCTCGGTGCCGGCGCTGTGCACCTCGAACGCCGCCCCGCCGTGGTGGCGCAGCAGCGCTTCGGCCATCACGCTGCGGGCGGAATTGCCGGTGCAGACGAACAGGACGCGGAGCGGCCCTGAGCGATCGGTCATGGGTTCAGGTCTTCCACGTCGCCGGTCACCAGGTACACGATGTCCTCCGCGATGTTGGTCGCTCGGTCGCCGATGCGTTCCAGATAGTGCGATGCGATGACGATCCGGGTCCCGCGCTCCACGTTGGCCGGGTCCGCGCGCATGAGCTCGAGTGCCCGGTCGAATGTGGCGTGATAGAGACGGTCGATCTCATCGTCCTCGACGGCCACCTCTCGCGCCCGGAGGGCGTCGATGTCGACGAGGGCTCGCAGGACGCCATGGAGCAGGACAGCCGCGCGCTCCGCCATCTCCTCGAGATGGACGTACCCGTCGAGTGGCGGCTCGGGAGCGAGCTTGAGGACCTGCTTCGCGACGGAGGACGCGTGGTCGCCGATCCGTTCCAGCTCGTAGGTCACGTGATCCAGCGTCAGCAGGTAACGCAGGTCACGGGCGACCGGAGCCTGTGTCGCGATGGACGTGGAGATCAGGCGGGAGACGGCACGCTGGGTCTCGTTGATGATCGCATCGCCGTTGATGAGATCCAACGCCAACTCGGCATCATGTGTCGCGAGTGAACGGCTGGCCTGCCGGATGGCGGCCTCGACCAGGGTGCCCATCCGCAGGACGGCGTCCCGGATGAGGTCCTCCTGGGCATCGAGAGCGTCGCGCGGTGCGGGTGGATGCGTCTTGCTGGCGGCGAGGGCCGTGTCGTTGACGATCTCGTCAAGTTGTTGGTCCATGAGAGCCTCCCCGATCAGCCGAACCGGCCGGACACGTAGTCCTCGGTCAACTGGTTCTGTGGATTCGTGAAGATCTGGCTGGTCTCGCCCTGCTCCACCACGTAGCCGGCGCGATCCGTGGTATCCATCGTCATCATGACCGTGACGTCCGATGCCCGCGCAGCCTGCTGCATGTTGTGCGTGACGATGACGATCGAGTAGTCCTGCTTCAGCTCGGTCATCAATTCCTCGATCTGGAGCGTCGAGCGTGGGTCGAGGGCCGAGCAGGGCTCGTCCATGAGGATCACCTCGGGTTCGATCGCGATCGTCCTGGCGATGCACAGGCGCTGCTGCTGGCCGCCAGAGAGCGCCATGCCGGACTGCTTCAGCTTGTCCTTGACCTCGTCCCAGAGCGCAGCTTTGCGCAGGCAGTGCTCCACGAGATCGTCCATCTTGCCCTTGTAGCCATTGATCCTGGGACCGAAGGCGATGTTGTCATAGATCGACTTCGGAAAGGGATTCGGCTTCTGGAAGACCATGCCCACACGGCGGCGGACTGCGACCGGATCAACCGAGTTGTCGTACAGGTTCTGCTGGTCGAGCAGGATCTCGCCGGTCGCCCGGAAGATCGGGACCAGGTCGTTCATGCGATTGAGGGTCCTGAGCAGGGTGGACTTGCCACATCCGGAGGGACCGATGAGCGCCGTCACATCACGCTTGGCGGCGGTGAGCGAAACGCCCTTGACGGCCCGGAAGTTGCCGTAGTAACAGGACACGTCACGGAGTTCGATGACGGTCTCGCCTCGCGTCCGCGTCGCTCCACGATCGACGCGGACGTCGCCGATCTTGATCTCGGGACCGGCCGAGGACGGGACGACAGCGGATCGGCCGTCGGTCGATGGGCCCTCGACCGGTGCGTCGAGCGTCGAGCCGGTCTGAGCGGCATTCACGGGCGTCTCCTCTACCACTGGATGTGCCTCGAAAGGCGCGCGCGCACGACGAGTGCGAGCAGGTTCAGGATGAAGATCAGGATCAGGACGACCAGGATGGCGGCGGCGGCGATCCCCTGGAAGTCCGCCTGTGGCCGCTGGGCCCAGTCGAAGATCGTGATCGGCAGGACCGTGAAGCCGCCCTGGAAGGGTTGCGGTGTCGTCAGCACGAACGTCGCCGCTCCGACGACGATGAGTGGGGCCGCTTCGCCGATGGCGCGGGCCATCGCCAGGATGATCCCGGTCATGATGCCGGGGGCGGCAGCCGGGAGGACCGATCCCTTGACCATCTGCCAGCGACTCGCTCCAAGGGCGTAGGCGCCCTCGCGCTGGGCCTGCGGGACGGACTTGAGCGCCTCGATGCTGGCGATGATGACGAGCGGCAGGATCACCAGCGCGAGGGTCGCCGCCCCCGAGAACAGGACAGGGCCGAGGCCCATCAGGCGGACGAAGATGGCCAGGCCGAAGATGCCGTAGATGATCGACGGGACGCCGGCCAGGTTGCTGATGTTCGTCTGCATGAGGCGGGTGAGTCGATTGTCCGGTGCGTACTCGGAGAGATAGATCGCCGCCCCGATGCCCAGCGGGAAGGTGATGACCGCGACGATGATCGCGAGCTGGATGGATCCCATCAGTGCGGGCCAGATCCCGGCGTTCTCGGGTCGGCGGGAGGGGACGCCGGTGAGGAAATCAACGTTCAGCCAGGGCACGCCGACGATCAGGACGTTCAACAACAGGGCGATCAGGGCCAGGATCAGGATCGCGATGGCCAGCAGGCAGATGCCGTAGAAGATGGTTCCATTGAGCTTGCGGCGCATCAGCGCCGGTTCGAAGCGCGGCGTCGCCGGAGCAGCCGGGCTTGCGCTTGCGCTGGCCATCAGTACGCCTGCCGGTAGCGGCGGACGAACCAGGCGCTGAGGAGGTTCAGGGCGAAGGTGATCACGAACAGCACCATGGCCACCGCGAAGAGCGACAGGAACTGGATGGAGCCCTGCGAGGTCTCACCCTGCACGATCTGGACGATGAACGCCGTCATGGTCTGGACGCTCTCCAGTGGGTTGAACGAGAACTGCGGAAACGTGCCGACGGCCAGGACAACGGCCATGGTCTCGCCGACCGCGCGGCTCATGGCCAGGAT
>JBKJXL010000223.1:0-6760 GCA_046716225.1 Candidatus Limnocylindrales bacterium
CGTGTCGCGCTCGGGCACGCTCACGTACGAGGCCGTCCAGGCGATGAGCGATGCCGGCATCGGCCAGTCGACGTGCGTCGGGATCGGTGGCGACCCGATCATCGGGACGACCTTCCTGGACGTCCTCCAGCTGTTCGCGGCAGACGACGAGACCGACGCCATGGTGCTGATCGGCGAGATCGGAGGGGCCGCCGAGGAGACGGCCGCCGCATGGGCCGCCGAGCACCTCAAGGACATCCCGAAGGTCGCGTTCATCGCCGGCCGGACCGCACCCGAGGGCAAGCGGATGGGCCACGCCGGCGCGATCATCTCAGGCGGTGCCGGGACCGCGGCGTCCAAGGTGGACGCGCTCGAAGCATCCGGGTTCCGCGTGGCGGGCTCCCCGACCGAGCTCCCGGCGCTCCTCCGGGACGCCGGCTACCGCGGCTAAGGCCCCGTCATGCGGCGACTGATGGACCTCGTGGCCGGAGACGCCCGGGAGATCCTGCTGGCGATCGGGACGGACGATCTCGGATCCCTCGACGACCCGCGCCGGTTCCGTGCCCACCTCGCGCTTGGCGGCGGCCTGGACCCGACCTGGCTGGACTACTTCTCCGAGGCCGCCCGGACGGTGACCGGCTTCCACGAACCCGTGGACTTCCTCGATGCCCGGCTCGAGTTGGAAGGCCCCGGCCAGGATGACGGCGAACGCACGATCGAGCGTGTCGATCCGGCCTGGATCACGGCGGTCGCGCGGATCTCGGATGGGTCAGTGGACGCCATCGCGGGCCGCTGGATCGACCTCGTGGAAGAGGAACTCGGGATGCTCCCTCGCGAGGAGAAACCCTGGATCAGGGACCTCGCCGGACAGGTCGTGGCATTCTGCCGGTCGGCTGACGCTGCGCCAGACGTCCTGTTCGCCTGGTCGCTGTGATCGGTCCCGACGAGGCGATCGCGGCCAACCAGCGGCTGTGGGACATCTGGACCCGGATCCACGCCGAGGGCGACTTCTACGATCTCGCCGCCTTCCGGGAGGGCGGCATCCGGATCCGGGACCATGAACTGGAGATGATCGGCGACGTCGCCGGTCGATCGCTGCTCCATCTGCAATGCCACTTCGGGATCGACACGCTCTCCTTCGCCCGGCTCGGGGCGCGGGTCACGGGCGCAGACCTGTCGCCGGCGGCCGTGGAGCTGGCGTCATCGCTGGCGGTCGACCTTGGCTTTCCGGAAGCTCGGTTCGTCCAGTCGAACCTGTATGACCTGCCGGCCAACCTCGACGGGACCTTCGACATCGTCTATACGTCGCGCGGCGTTCTGGGCTGGCTGCCGGACATCCGTGCCTGGGCCAGGGTCGTCTCCCACTTCCTGGCGCCCGGCGGCACGTTCTTCATCACGGAGATCCATCCCGTGGCCCAGGTCTTCGAGAATGAAGGCGTCGCTCCGGGCGAGCTTCGGGTGGACTACCCGTACTGGGAGCATCGCGACCCGCTGACGTTCGCGGTGACGGGTTCCTACGCGGATCCGACGGCCGACGTCGGCGAAGGCGTCGTGGAGCACGGCTGGGACCACGGCCTGGGCGAGATCGTGACCGCGCTCATCGACGCGGGTCTGCGCATCGAAGCGCTCGTGGAGCACCCATTCCTGGCCTGGAGCGCGGACTTCCTCGTCGAACGGACGCCGGACGGATTCGTGCTGCCGGATCACATCAAGGGCGAGTTGCCGCTGATGTTCTCGCTCCGTGCGACCAAGGCGGTCTCCTAGTACCCGAGGGCTGCCCAGGATGGTCCGCCGGGCGCCTCGATCAACTCGACCAGGACGCCGTGGCACGAGCGCGGATGAAGGAACGCGACCGGTCCCTCCGCGCCTCGTCGCGGAGCGCTGTCGATGAGCTCGAGCCCATCGATCCCGAGACGGAGCAGGGTCTCGGACAGGTCGTCGACCTCGAAGCACACGTGGTGGAATCCCTCGCCCTTGCTCGCGAGGAAGCGGGCCACGCCCGTCGTGTCGTCGGTGGGCTCGACGAGCTCGATCCTGGACTCCCCCACCCCGAGGAACGCGATCCTAACCCGGTCCTGCGGGATGTCCATGATCGTCTCGAGCTCGAGGCCGAGCATGTCGCGCCACAGGCCGAGGGCGTTCTCGATAGAGCTGACGATGAGCGCGACGTGGTGGATCTTGCCCATCCGCCGGATCGCCGCCGGCGCTGCGTCGACCCCGCGCGCGGCGACCTCCACCACCAGCAGCGGGCCGATCTCGGCCGCGTGCCGCTTGCCGGCGGCGTCCTGGACGACGTCCCGGAAGGTGGCTCGGGCCTTCGCATCGAGCGCCGCCGGGTCGTGCCAGACGAGGAGGACTGGCCGGTCGTCGACCGGGTCGGAGAACGCGAGGACCTCGATGAGCGCGTCCCAGTTCCGCCCGAAGTAGGACGGAAAGCGCAGGCCGCGATCCAGCTCGCCGAACAGCGCGTCGCGCGACGTGGGGCCATCCAGCCAGGCCACCCGCACGCCGCTCACCTTCAGGGCGGCGATGGACGCAGGCCCGGGCGCGCGCGCCAGCGTCAGCAGGCCGCCGGGTTGCCCGGGCCTGAGACGGGCCGCGAGCTCCGATGCCTCGGTCATGGGGCGATCCTCCAGAACGACGCATAGTGGTCGTCGGTCCAGTACGACTCGCCCTGGTTGCCGACGACGATCCGGCGTGCTCCCCGGTCGGCCGATCCCGGCGTCTCGACCGTGTACTCATGGTAGTAGCCCCGATCCGCGCCCGGCAGGATCCCCTCCCGATTCTCGAATACGGCGCCGTCCTGCGGGTACAGGAACGGGCCGCCGACATCGATCAGACGTATCGTGGCGGCCGCCTCGGGCGGCAGCGCCCCCAGCGCCACGAGCGGCAGGCCACTGTCCGGATCGACGCCCACGGACGAGGAGGCGGGTGCGACCGTCGTCGTCGCGACGGGCGGGGTCGGGACGGGTGTCGCCCCGTCCGGCGCCGGGAGAGGAAAGACGCAGGCCGCCGCCGACACGGCGATGCCGAGAGTCAGCAGGTAGACGACGATCGCGGTGGGCGACAGGCGGGTCATCGGTCGGAGCGTACCGGGTCCGATCAGACCGTGATGAGCTCGCGGTGTTCGCCCCAGGTGAGGCGCAGGCGGTCGCTGATCTCGCCGACGGTCGCGTAGGCTCGGACCGCGACGAGTATGGACGGCATAAGGTTGCCGTCGGCCCGGGCGACCCGCTCCAACTCATCCATCGCGGCGGTCCAGGCGTCGGCGGAACGCTCCGCCCGCACCCGGTGGACCCGCTCGACCTGGCGTCGCTCCCCATCCGGGTCGATCCGGTGGAGCGGCGGTGTGCTGACCTCATCATCGCGGAACTTGTTCACGCCCACGACGACCTGGTCGCCCGACTCGATTGCCCGCTGGACCCGGTAGGCCGCCTCCTGGATCTGGCGCTGCTGGAAGCCGTGTTCGATGGCGGCCAGCGTCCCGCCCATCGACTCGATCTCGTCGAGATAGGCCCAGGCCGCGGCCTCCAGCTCGTTGGTCAGGCTCTCGATGTAGAAGGAGCCGGCGAGCGGGTCGGGCGTCTCGGTGACGCCCGCTTCGTGGGCGATGATCTGCTGCGTCCGCAGGGCCAGGCGTGCAGCCTCTTCGGTCGGCAGCGCGAGCGCCTCGTCGCGTGAGTTCGTGTGGAGACTCTGGGCACCACCCAGGACGGCGGCGAGCGCCTGGATCGTGGTCCGCACGACGTTGTTGTCCACGGACTGGGCGGTCAGGCTGGACCCCGCGGTCTGGACGTGGAACCGACACACCATCGAGCGTGGATCGGTCGCCCCGAACCGCTCCTTCATGATCGTCGCCCACATCCGACGGGCCACCCGGAACTTGGCGACCTCCTCGAACAACTCGGACCAGGCGGCGAAGAAGAACGACAGACGCCCGGCGAAGTCGTCCACGTCAAGCCCCCGAGCGACAGCCGCCTCCACGTAGGCGATCGCATCCGCCAGCGTGAACGCGAGCTCCTGTGCGGCCGTCGCCCCGGCCTCGCGCATGTGGTAGCCGGAGATGGAGATCGTGTTCCAGCGCGGCAGCTCGGCGGCGCAGAACTCGAAGACGTCCGTGACGAGGCGCATGGACGAGCGCGGCGGGAAGATGTAGGTCCCGCGGGCGATGTACTCCTTGAGGATGTCGTTCTGGGTCGTGCCGGCGATCTTTTCGCGATGGACGCCCTGTGCCTCGGCCGCCGCCACGTACAGGGCGAGCAGGATCGGCGCGGTCGCGTTGATCGTCATGGACGTGCTCACGTCGCCCAGCGGGAGGCCGTCGAGGAGGGCCGCCATGTCCGCCAGGCTCGAGATCGGCACGCCGACCCGGCCGACCTCCCCTTCCGCCTCCCGGGCGTCCGAGTCGTAGCCCATCTGGGTCGGCAGGTCGAACGCCACCGACAGGCCGGTCTGGCCCTGTTCGAGCAGATACCGGAAGCGCTGGTTGGTCTCCTCGGCTGTGGCGAACCCGGCGTACTGGCGCATCGTCCAGAAGCGGCTGCGATACATCGTCGGCTGGACGCCACGCGTAAATGGGTACTCGCCGGGCCGGCCAAGGTCTCGATCCTCATCGAAGCCGGCGAGGTCGGCGCCCGTGTACAGGTCACGGGTCTCGATCCCCGAGGAGGTCTCGAAGCGCTCCCGCCGCTCCGGGGCGGATCGAACGGCCTTCGCCCGCAGGGTCTCCCGCCAGCGGTCGCGGGCGGGGTCCGGCCCCTCGCCGGTCGGGCGATCCGGCCCGCGCCGACCGGCGCTCACGCGAGGACCACCAGGACGTCACCGGGATCCACGGTCGCGCCAGGGCCGACCGCGACTCGCTCGACCGTGCCGTCTCGTGGTGAGCGCAGCTCGTTCTGCATCTTCATCGCCTCCACGGTGAGCAACTGCTGGCCGGCAGTGACCGCGTCGCCGGGGGTCACCGCGACCGTCAGGATCCGCCCCGGGATGATGGCACGAACCTCGGTCGGGCCGTGCTGGGTCCGGGCACCCTGTGTGTTGGTCGCCCGGGCGCGAAGGGCTGCCCGATCGGCGTCCTCGACCTCGAATTCGAACCGCCAGCCGTCGACGACCACCTCCACCCGGGACGGTCCGTCGGGCAGGACCATCGGTGCGCCAGCTGGCCCGCTGTCGGCTGGCTCGCCGCGTTCCACCTCGCCGAGGGCCTCGCCTGTCAGACGATCGCGGACCAGGGCGCGCTTCAACGCGGCCACCGATCCACGACGTCCGATCGGCCCACCGCCAGCCACGATGAGGTCTTGGGAGGCACCGGTTGACGGCTCGGGCCCGACCCCTGGAGTCGCCCGTCGAGCGCAGCGTCGCCGGCCGCCTGGACCGCCCGCTCAACGACGTCGGCCCGCCGGCTCGGCCCGTCCCAGTGCTCCCCGACCCAGTCCGTCGAGAGGTCGCCGGCCCGAAAGGACGCGTCGCGTGCGACCCAGGCATGGAACGGAAGCGTCGTCTGGACCCCGGCCACGACGACCTCGTCCAGCGTCCGAACGAGACGATCAAGGGCGGACTCGCGGTCCGCGGCGTGAACCATGACCTTGGCGATGAGGTTGTCGTACTCGGGCGGGATCCGATCCCCTTCGACCAGTCCGGTGTCGACCCGGACCCCTGGCCCCGCAGGCATCCGCCAGCGGCGGACCGTGCCGGGCGTCGGCGCGAAGTCGCGCGAGGGATCTTCCGCGGTCAGGCGGACCTCGATCGCATGCCCGTTCGGGGTCGCGGCGACCAACGACGCCGCAAGCGCGGCCTCCGACAGGGGCGAACCCGCCGCGAGGCGGAACTGCTCGTGGACGAGGTCCAGGCCGGTGACGAGCTCCGTGATGCCGTGCTCCACCTGGAGGCGGGTGTTGACTTCCAGGAAGTGGAACGACCCGTCCGGCGAGCGCAGGAACTCGCAGGTGGCTGCGTTCCTGAGCCCGGCCGCCGTCGCGATCCGGACGGCCTGGGCATGGAGATCGCGCCGCTCGTCGCTCGTCAGGCCGGGCGCGGGGGCCTCCTCGATGAGCTTCTGGTGGCGGCGCTGGAGCGAACAGTCGCGCTCGCCCAGGGCGACGACCCGACCGGTCGCGTCGCCCAGGAGCTGGACCTCGATGTGGCGTGCGGGACGGATCTCGCGCTCGAGATAGACCGAGCCGTCGCCGAACGCGGATAGCGCCTCCGCGGATGCCGCCGCCAGTGCCGCCGGGAGGTCGCGGACCTCGATGACCCGCCGCATGCCTCGCCCGCCACCACCGGCCGCGGCCTTGACGAGCAACGGGAAGCCGATGACGCCAGCCTCCTCGGCGATCCGGGCCACCTCGTCCGCTCGGTCGATGGGCGCAGGGTCCAGCGTGCCGGGCACCGGATCCACGCCGATCGACCTCGCGAGCCGTCGGGCGTGGAGCTTGTCGCCCAGCGCGTCGATCGCTTCAGGCGACGGTCCGACGAACGCGATCCCGGCGTCTTCCACCGCACGGGCGAATGCCGCGCGTTCCGCCAGGAAACCGTAGCCGGGATGGACGGCCTCGGCGCCAGTGGCTCGGGCGGCATCGACGATCGCGTCGATCCGCAGGTAACTCTCGGCAGGTGGAGCCGGTCCGAGTCGAACCGAGGCGTCCGCCATCGACACGTGCTGTGCGTTCGCGTCGGCGTCGCTGTAGACGGCGACCGCCTCCATCCCCAGTTCGTGGCAGCCGCGGATCAGCCGAACGGCGATCTCCCCGCGGTTGGCGATGAGGACGCGACGAAATGGTGG
>JBKJXL010000224.1:0-3059 GCA_046716225.1 Candidatus Limnocylindrales bacterium
CCCAAAGGTACCGGTGCTAGCATCGATGGCCGGGCGCGAGTCGGATCGATAGCCGCCCCGGCGGGGAGTCAATTGGACCAGGATCTGCTCATCGTCATCGGCGCCGCCGCCTTCGCGTCGGTGCTGCTGATCGCCGGCTTCATGTGGGAACTGGAACGCTCTCGCCGGCCGCTCAAAGTCAGGCCGGCGAAGCGTCCAGCACCGGCTGTCATGCCGCGCCCGGCGACCATGGCGAACTCGGCCGCGACAGTCCCGCGGACGACCGTCCCGCGGAAGCGACGCGGGCCCGTCGCGTTCGTGCGCGACGTGCTGGACGCGTCGATCGCGATGTACGCCCTCCGCCGCGTGCTCGGCTGGGACACGGCGCCCCGCTCCACGCGGCCGAACGAGCCCCTGACCTACCTGGACGAGGACATCGTGGCCAGTCGGATCGGCGCGGTCACCCAGATCGGGCCGGTCATCAAGCGACCCAACCGGATGGTGGTCGCCGGGCAGTCCGTCGAGGTCGCGCCGGTGGTCGCCATGGCCGCGACGGCCGCGCCGGGTCCCGACCGACGTCGCCTGGCGCGTGACTCGTTCGTTGCGGCCGCCATGGTCGCGGCGATCCTCCTCATCGCGGTCGTGGTCTGGCCACGGACCTTCCAGGGCGGCGTGCTGAGCGCCACGGGCTCGCCCGACCCGTCCGTGGCTGCGGTCGTGGACTCGAGCGGGTCGCCGTCGGCGCCCGACGAGCCGTCAACGCCGACCCCGGAACCCACAGCGAGCGACGTGCCGAGCGAGACGCCGTTCTCCGAGCCGATCCTGACCCCTTCGCCCACGCCCGAGCCCACGCCCACGCCGACGGCGCGCGCGACTCCGCGGCCGACGGCCCAGCCGACGGCCCAGCCGACGGCCCAGCCGACTCCCGAGCCGACTCCCGAGCCCACGCCCAAACCGACCCCGAAGCCCACGCCCAGACCGACCCCCAAGCCGACCGCGACGCCGGCGCCACCCGTCGCCAGCTTCACCTGGTCCAACGACGGCCTCGTTGTGTCATTCAATGGCACCGGGTCACTCGGCGAGTCGAGTTACATGTGGAACTTCGACGACGGCGGCAGCTCCAGCGCGCCTTCGCCGACCCACACGTATGCTGAGACGGGCATCTACCAGGTGACGCTGACCGTGACCGGTCCTGGCGGATCCGACGCCCAGACTCGAACCGTGAGCGTGCCGTGACCCGAATCCCTCGCCGCCTGACGACCGGCCTCGTCTTTGCCCTCATGGTGCTGGGCCTGCTGCCTGGCGCCGTGCTCGCCGCGAATCCCGTCGCGACACCGGTCAGCGCGACCACGGCCGAGGACACGCTCGTCACGATCACCGTCACGGCGATCGACGACGACGGTGACGGCCTGACATTCAGCACCGATTCGGGTCCGACGAACGGCAGCCTCTCCAGTTACGCGATCGACTGCACACTCCCGGATCCACTCGCCTGTAGCGCCGACGTCGAGTACACGCCCGATCCGAACTTCAACGGTGCCGACAGCTTCACCTTCGCCGTGAACGACGGGAACGGGGGAACTGATACCGCGATCGTGGACATCACGGTGACCGCGGTGAACGACCGGCCGGACGCCGTCGACGATCCGACCAACCCCGTGGTCGAGGACGTCACCACCGTCCTTGATCTGCTGGCCAACGACACGGACCCTGAAGGCGATCCCATCCGGATCACCGGCACGACCAATGGGTCGAAGGGCCGTGTCACGATCATCAGTGGCGGGGCGAACGTCCGATACAACCCGAACGCGAACGCGACCGGCACCGACACGTTCACGTACACCATCAGCGACGACGCCGATGCTGTGTCGATCCTCGCCACCGTCACCATTCAGATCGGTGCCGTCAACGACGACCCCAACGCTGTGGACGATCCGACGAACGCGGTCCTCGAGGACGTCACGACGAACATCGACCCGCTGGACAACGACACGGATCCCGAGGGCAACCCGCTGCTCATCACCGATACGACCGATGGTTCGAAGGGCACGACCAGCATCGTCAACGGCGTGGACGTCGCGTACGACCCGAACTCCAATGCCACCGGGACCGACTCCTTCTCGTACACGATCAGTGATGGTGCCGGCGGGTCCGACACCGCAACGGTCACAGTCCAGATCACACCGGTGAACGACGAGCCAGCCGGCACGAACAAGACCGTGACCACGACCGAGGACACGCCGTACACCTTCACGGCGGCTGACTTCGCGCTCACCGACCCGGACGACACGCCAGCCAACGTCCTGTCCGCTGTCCGGATCGCGTCAATGCCGGCGGTCGGGGTGCTCACCGTGACCGGAGGTCCAGCGATCGCCATCGGGTCGGTCGTCTCGGCGGCACAACTGAATGCTGGAGCGTTCCGCTTCACGCCCGCCGCGAACACCAGCGGTGCGGGCTACGCGAGCTTCACGTTCCAGGTGCGCGACAACGGCGGCACGACGAATGGCGGCATCGACCTGGATGCCACGCCGAACACGATCACGATCGACGTCACGGCGAACAACGATCCACCGAATGCGGTCAACGACCCGACCAACCCCATCGTCGAGGACATCACGACCACGCTGGATCCACGTGCCAACGACACGGATCCCGAGGACGACACCCTGACGATCACGGGCAAGACGAACGGCACAAAGGGGACGGTCACGATCATCAACGGCGGTGCGAACGTCTCGTACGACCCGAACCTGCATGCCAACGGCACGGACTCGTTCACGTACACGATCAGCGACGGGAACGGCGGCACGGACGTCGGCACGGTCACGGTGCAGATCAGCGCAGTGAACGACCCGCCCGTGGCGGGCAACGACAGTCGAACGGTCGCCGAGGACTCGGGCGCCGGCGTCGTGAGTGTCCTCGGGAACGACAGCGACGTCGAAGGCGCGGCCCTCACCGTGACGGCCAAGACGAATCCGACGCACGGTACCCTGACCCTCGTCTCCGGCGTCCTCACCTATACGCCCACGGCGAACTACTTCGAGCCGGACTCCTTCGACTACTCCGTCAGCGACGGCACT